>JBGTCM010000078.1:0-8647 GCA_041748795.1 Pyrinomonadaceae bacterium | reverse complement strand
TGCATGCTGCGATGCGAGACATGCTGGCGGTCTACCGTCCCGAATTGAGCTTCAATCCTGGCGTCATCCTTCCGCAGATGCGCTACTTTGCCGTCACGACTACTCGTGTTCGGCCGGGCTTTGATGCCGCCTATCAGGAGTTTGTACAGAAAATGGTCAACGTAGCCCGGCAAAAGGCCAAGGTGGACAACCTGCACGTGGCTATTTTCCAGGTTCTTTCGGGAGCACCCGGTGGCACCTACATGGCTTTTCGCCCCATGAAGTCATTGGCGGAAATGGACGAACAAATTGGCATGAAGGTTCGAGCTGCCATGACCGACGACCAGAGAAAAGACGCCGACAAAGTAGCGCGCGAGGCAATCCTTTCCAGCGAAACAAGCACATACGCTTTCGCACCCGGAATGAGTTATGTGGATAAGGGATTCGCCGCTGCAGATCCGGGCTTCTGGACACCAAGACCGCAGACGGCGATGAAACCAAAACCAAGGAAGCGTGCGACCAAAACGCCGCCACCGGCGAATTAGGATAGTTCGACTCGCTCGTCTCTAGTCCGCCACAGCGGACGGATGACAATAGCCCAGCACTTCGAGTGCTGGGGGAAATCAATTGAAACAATCGAAGCCCGTGAAGCGGGCGGCTGAAGTTGAGCGCCCCACTCCCAGAAAGCTCCAGCCGTCCGTTACACGGACTCCGGAATTACCGCGTTGAAATCCCAGCCACTTAAGGTGCTGGGCTATTATCATCCGTCCGCTGCGGCGGACTAAGTCATTATCAGTCATGCCGCAGCGCCCGGACCGGATCGATGCGCGCGGCGCGTGAGGCAGGATAGAGTGCAGCCAGAATTGAAACGACCAGGGCAAACAGTATTGCGCTTGCGGCCAGCCAGAATGGCAAAGAGAAGAAGTCTACAAACGTTGCGCCCTGCGGTTTGAGAACGAATCTATAGGCCAGGTAATTCGCAAGCGCCTCCACCACCCACGCCACAATCACGCCAATCACGCCACCAAAAAATCCGATTACGGCCGCCTCCAAAAAGAAGATCAGTTTGATTTCCCGATCTTCAGCGCCAATAGCTTTCATGATCCCAATCTCGCGTGTGCGTTCGAGAATCGACATGACCATCGTGTTGGCGATTCCGAATGAGGCTACCAAAAGCGATATACCACCCAGCAAACCCAGCACCGAATCAATGATCAGAAATACAGTGCGAATTTGTTCCATTTCATCGACGATCGAAAAGCTCCCAAAGCCCAACTCCGTAAGACGATCGCGAACAGCCGTAAGCGCGACCGGATCGTTAACGCGAACCACAGCCGAATCGTAACCCTCCATGGCGCCTTCATCGAGCGCGCCACTCTGTCGCGCTAACGCCAGGGCAATCTCGGCCCCTGGTCCACGATGTTCAGAAGCCCACTTGCGCGCCGCGGGGAGAGGAAGATATACAGCAGCCCGAGGCATGAGGCCGGCCAACCCCCCCTGCCCTGGTCCCTCTTTAATTTTCGTGTTGAGCACACCAACGATCTTGAAAGTGCGCGCGCTCACGTTCTGAGAATTCTCATCATCCTCATCCCCTGCATCATCGAGTGGAATGCCGAAGAAATTCGCCGGCTCTTCTTCTCGCGGTTTTTCATCTTGAGACTTCGTGGCCTCTGATGTCTTTGCGCGCGTGGTCAGAAACTCGACCGTCTTCCCTATGGCATCCTCGGGTTTTGCATACTCGAAGTCGTTAAGAAAACTTTCGGTCACCACCAGTTCATCGGCTTGCTCGGAACTAATCATCTGCCCGGCACCAAACTCTTTGAAGCGCGAAGCCGCAGTAGGCACTGAAGTACCTGCGGCAACTGCAGAGCGCACGCGGTCGTTTGAGCGCATGTAAACCCAGAGCGTCAAATTGGGCTGCACGTAAGCAACGCCGGGTATCTTTGCGATCTCTGCAATCCCAGCGTCGTCAAGTACGCGGGTGGGCGACTTGTCGCGGCGTTGCCCCGGGCCTCGCCGAAATTCGCCGTCTGCATTGCGGTTGGAAGGTTTAAGACCGGCGGTCGCGAGATTATTGAGACTGCGACCAAAGACTGAAATCTCGTTAAAGAGATCGAGTGCGCCAAAACGCGCAACCATATTTCCCTGCAGACCGAGACCAAAGGAAACCATCGTGACGATCACTGCCACACCAACGATGACGCCCATCGTCGTCAGAAACGCGCGCAGTTTGGCTTGGTGCAGATTGCGAAAAGCGAGGCGCAGAATATCCAGGAAGCTCATATAGGAAAGATGACGATTACGCGGCTTTGCCGCCTTCCGTGCGGTAAGGCTGTGCCTTACCGTCAGATCCGCATAGTTTTATGAGGCTACGCCTCCGAGGCGTAGCCTCGAAAATTGATACCAGCCTCGGTAAGGCAGAGCCTTACCGCACGGAAGGCGGCAAAGCCGCAAGAAACAGTGGACTCTTCAGTATGAAGGACGACCGTCACAGGCTGAAATTCGTCACTCTAATCAAATACATGATGCACAGCATCTACGGTCCAATCGAAGAGGCTCGGTGTTACGATCTCCGCGCCGGCAGCGCGCAACGCTGCTTCCGAAACAGTGCTGGTGACGCCTAACGTACGCATGCCCGCTGCCCGACTCGATTCAATTCCGGGTGGCGAGTCCTCGATTGCCAAACACTCGTTTGCCAGCACCGGGAGTAATCGTCGCCCTATGCGATTCTCATTTAGTTTTTCAAAGCCGCTCCGGTAACAATCCGGCGCCGGCTTGCAGACAGTCACGTCCTCTGCCGTAACGACAACTGAAAACAACGATCGCAGTTGGGCAAGGTCTAACACAAAACTAACCTCTGCCTTATTCGCCATGCTGACCAGACCCAAATCGTACTCGCGAGACGTCGCTTTCAAGAAGGTGACGACGCCGGGAAACAATGGCAAGTCGTTTTCAATAAGCTTCCTGTGCTGGGCGGTCTTTTCGTCTAAGGTCCTCTGCAAAACCTCTTCGCTCAGACTCTTGTTCGCGCGTGAGAATGCCGCCCGCACAAACGTTTTATCGTCCATGCCCAACGAGCTGAAATAGTCGTTCTCGGTCAGTTCAATTGCGTGCGCGCGCAGGACCTCTTGATAGGCCGCCATCTGCAAACGTTCGTCATCAATGATGACGCCATTGAAGTCAAAAAAGATCGCTTTGATCATAAAGACAAGTCCAATGTCCAATGTGCAAAGTCCGGGGCCCTGTTCGATACGGCTTTCGTGAATCCACCTTGGACCATGCCCAAAGTGTTCTTTGACTTTGGACTTTGGACATTGGACTTTGGACTAGCCTTTCGGACTTTGGACGTTGGGCTTTGGACTTAGTAGCGCGTTTTGATCCTCAAACAGTTGCGGCAGCCGTTCGCTTTCGAGCACGTCCAGCCGTCGTAAAACTTCGGCGAGCGAGAGCTCGTTTTTCAGATTAACCTGATAATCAAGGTCCGCGCGTAAGCGATCTTTTTCGCCCTGCCGGTTTTGCGACATCATGATTATCGGCGCCTGCATGCCCGCGATTACGGCCAGCGCCAGATTCAACATTTGATAAGGCGCCGGATCAAACCCGCCGATGAGAATGTAAGAATTGAAAACGATCCAAAACCCAATCAAGGCCATCGATGCGATAATGAACTTCCAACTACCGCCAAACTCGGCAATCAAGTCAGCCGCTTTGTCGGCGACAGTTGATCTGCGCTCTTGTTCTTCGTTGACGTTTCGCGAAACGCGCGAACGAAGCAGTTGATCAGTGCTTCTGAGGCGCTCACTCAGCGCACTCAGCATAGCGAGGGCCACATCCGGATTAGATCTAACGAAACCTAAAAAGTCTTCGCGCGACAGCACGGCCAGACGCGCTTCCTCGATTACACGGGCATTCGCCGATCGTTTACGCCCATCAATCAAAGACATCTCACCAAAGAAATCGCCGCGGGCCAGCTCAGCCAGAGTGATCTCGTTCCCGTCGTCGTCTTTGATACTAATGCGAACGCGTCCACGTTCGATTAAAAACATTGCATCGCCGGTATCGCCGGCGCGACAGACTTGTGTGTCGATTTGAAAGTCATCTTCCGTCAACAAATCGCGCAATTGTTCGGTCGACTCGTCGGAAAGAGACGAGAACAGTGGGACTGAACGTAGTCCCTCCAGAGTCATCTGTGTCGCTTTTGTGGGCATAACGATTTAGTCCAAAGTCCAATGTCCAAAGTCCAAAGTCAGGGCGAGAAATTGAGAGTTCAAGTTTCGGCTTGCCGTCGCCCTACCAAAGACACAACCTGAAGGTTGAACTCTAAACTTCCCGCCCTGACTTTGGACTTTGGACATTGGACTTTGGACTTTGGACTTCATACCACCTTTCCATCTTTCATCAGAATGATCCGATCGCCAAAGCTGGTGGCCAGCTCGTGATCGTGTGTCACCATCAGAATAGTCAGCGAATCACTGCTTACCATTTCTCTTAACAAACCAAGCAGCTCATGCGCACGCGTTGAGTCGAGATTCCCGGTTGGCTCGTCTGCCAGCAACACTTTCGGGTTGTTAGCTAACGCGCGCGCGATTGCCACGCGTTGTTGTTCGCCTCCGGAAAGCTCCGACGGACGATGAGTCAAGCGATCGGACAACCCGACTCGTCCGAGTAAATCCCTGGTCCTTTTGCGGCGCTGCATCCCACGAAGGCCACCAAAGGCGAGGGCCAGGGCCACGTTTTCCTCCGCCGTCATCGTCGGTATGAGATTGAAGTTTTGGAAAATCATCCCGACTGAAAAACGGCGATAGCGAGCCATCGCTTTCTTACTTAGCGGGCCCAGCGGTTTTGAATCAAAAAGCACTTCACCTTTGGTCGGGTGGTCCAAACCTCCCATCATATTAAGCAGCGTGCTCTTGCCTGAACCCGATGTTCCCTGGATAGCGACAAACTCGCCCTCCTTCACGCCCAGAGACACGTCATTCAGCGCCGCCACCGTCGTGGTGCCCATTTGGTAGACCTTCGAAACTTCTTTGGCTTCCAATAGCTGCGTCATGCGAACTTAAGCCGCGGAATCACGCGGACAAACGCGGATAGGAAATGCCTTCAACTCATATCAGAGTGCCACAGAATGCAATCAATTCTTATCACGTTTATCCGCGTGCATCCGCGGCTGATTCGTTTGGCGCGAAATGCGCCACAGTTCAAACCGCTCCTGCTCGAAACCTTTCAACTGAATATCAAATTGCGTAGCACTGTAGCCTTCTGTATCAACTAATTGACGCACTTCAGGATCTTCATACAGTGCGCGCGAGATAATAATGTCGCTGCCGCCCGACTGTCCCTCCAAACGAGCCGCCATGTTAACAGTTGAACCAAAATAGTCGAGTCGATCGTTGAGTGTGACGGCGATGCAGGGTCCCATATGAATCCCCGCTTTTAAAGTCAGTGGCGCAGCTCCTTCCGGCGGGTTGGCCAGAATCTGTTGCGCCTTCAACATCGCCCGCAAAGCTGAAACCGGCCGGCGAAAAACTGCCATCACCGCATCGCCAATCGTTTTAACCACGGCGCCATCTTCCTCTGCAATCGCTCCCCTCAAGATATCGAAGTGATTCATCACTAGACCGAAGGCCGTAGCGTCGCCGATCTCCCTGTAAAGCTGTGTGGAGTGTTTCAGATCAGTAAACAGAATTGTCAATGTACCTACGGAGATCTGTTCACCTGGTCTGAGTGCCTCACTCGCAAACAGATCGCGAAAGATTTGCAGTGCCGTCACTTCAGACGCCGTCGCTGCCTGATCGCTCCACGCCAGGCGTTCTAGAATAAACAGTTGCTCAGAGCCGGTATCGTTTTCGAGTTGCAGCGATGACTCGTTAGCCAACTTTAATTCGTCGGCAGGCCAGCCGGCATCGGAAATCTTTATCTGTGAAGTTTTCTGTCCTTCGGTCGAGACCGTCACATCCTGGCCTCCTGAAAGTTCCAATGCGCGCAGGCGGTATCGACCTGATTCCAACGGCAAGGAAAGAGTCCGGTTCGAATGAGCGGGCATTAACTGCTGCGCGATGATATGCGGCGTCTTTTGTGGACTGCCCATGCAGAAGTTCTGAGGCTGGACCACACGCAGCAGTGCATTGGGCCGAAACGTCACTTCCACGAAACGATCGAAATTGACCGTGAAATCGATGAGGCACGTGTCGCAGTGAAGGCGTGAACTTATATCGCGCAGTGAGCCTTCCGTTTCCTGAGATCCCCGGCACAGTGGGCACAGGAGCTCCCATTGCAGATCGAGTAATCCAAATCGCGTGGACCGCAAACACGTTTCCAGCACCGCCCTGCGTGGCACGTTCCAGTCATCGGCCAAAGCGTATGGACGAATGCGCGCGGCGGCAAATTCGTCGGCGCTCTGAACAAAACTACACAACCTCGCGACGACGTCAGGATCAGCGCCTTCCGCCACGAGCTTCTGACTTATTACCTGGAAACGATCCAGATCTGCCTGACTGAGCTCAACGGGCGCTGCACTTTCCGTCACCGGCATTTCGGTCGATGCCATCTGATCGTAACGTCGGAAGGCTGCGGCGAATTTTCGCGCGGTGAGGAGCTTCATTTGCGATGAAATGATTAGCGACGAAAACGCAGATCTCGGTTTTATCGAAATGCTGTAGGTTAGTTTTGTGCCGCCATCGCGAGGCGTAAGTTCAGCCAGGGCTCGCAATTCGACCATCGGGCCTTTGCTGTAGTTGCGTGCGACGCCAAAACGCGAAGGACGAACCCATTCAAAAGGCTGCTCTTCCCATTCAACCGCCATTCCATAGATCGACAGACGCAATCGTTGCCTTGCGTTGCGTAGACGCTGTCTCTTCGTCGTCGCCGGTTCGACTGAAGGAACACCGGTGTCACGATTGAAACGATTCGTGTCAGACACGAAAGGCCAGAGTTTTTCCGGACTGGCTTTTAGGTTGTATTCCCAGCGGTAATGAAGTTCGCGGTCAGACATGGGACAGGGGTCAGAAGTCAGAGGTCAGAAGTCAGAGGTCAGAAGTCAGAAGTCAGAGATCAGAGGTCAGAGGTCAGAAGTCAGAGGTCAGAAGTCAGCCTAAGAATAGTTAGAGGTTGGGAAGAGGGGCATGCCCCCGCGTAAGTATCGATGGCAATTGACGAGCGGAATTAACCATGCTTCTGAGGCTCCAACCATTTTCTTTGATTGTTAAGAAGGTTTAGCTCCGCTCGTCAACTGCGATTGATCCTTACGCGGGGGCATGCCCCTCTTCCCAACCTCTAACTCTTCTTAGGCCAACCTCTGACCTCTGACTTCTGACCTCTGACCTCTGACCTCTGCCTTCCGACCTCTGCCTTCCGACCTCTGACTTCAGACCTCTTTGTACTCCGAGTCGACGTCTTCAGTTGACGAGGCGACCCGGTAGTTCCTCGACTGGATCTGTTTTGTGATCAGGAGATCGTCCTTCGTCTTGAGTAGATCGGCGCGGTTGTAGACTGAAAGCTCAAAGTTGTATCCGTGAGTGATGGCGTCTTTTGGACAGGCTTCAACGCAGTAGCCGCAGAAGATGCAACGTCCGTAGTCGATGTTGTAAACCTCAGCATAGCGTTCATCGACGCCAATGCGTTCCTCCGGCAGGCGCGGGTCGTCTTTGGCGACGATGTAGATACACTCCGACGGACAAGCAGCCGCACAAAGGAAACACGCGACACATTTTTCTCTACCGAGCTCATCCACGTGGAGCAGATGCTGACCACGATAACGCGGCTGCACTGTTACCGGTTCTTCTGGATACTGCACGGTCCATTTCTGCTTTGGTATGTACGACAGGGTCACACCCATCCCCTGGATGATCGCCTTAGTGGATTCGATTACGTCACTGATAATTGACATTCTTAAACCGGCACGCCTTTCTCGGCTTTCAACAGTGTCACTTCGGAACCCACAGCTTGCCACCTTCCATCGCGCCACACAAATTTGTCGGTGAAACGAAAAGCCGCGGGTTTATCGTCAACTTGAAGCCGGAGGATGCCTGAAAGCGAGGCTCGATCGCCGTTAAGCTCAACTTTCAAGTCTTCAAAATCCCACTTCTGGATCGATGTGTCGCGCTCGATCGTCCTTATGTATTCAGCTTTCCCATGAGTTTTTCCCTCAGGGTCCTCGCCTACGTAATCGTCCGCCAGAATCCGATCCAGTTTCTTTTTGTCCGCATTAATGTTAGCGACCGTCCACTCATGTTCGAGCTCCCGTAACTGGACCAACACCTGCTGCTCATCTGTCGGAGGAGGCGCCGACTCGTTAACCGTTGAGTTGTCGTTAGCGTTCTTTTGTAGTGTGTTGGAGTTTCGATTCGAGTTGCTGCGATCGGTACGATTGTCGTTCCGGTTTACGATCGAGTTGTCGTTGGTCGCCTCGCGAATCATCCCCGGAAGGAAATAGACGGCCGCTATTCCCATGCCGGCAACCAGAAGCAAAAGCAGTGCGAGTATTCCCAACACCCATGGCCAGACTTTTCGTTTCGCTTGCGGTGGGGGCGTGCCCGCCGGCGCATAAGCCCGCGGTGGGAGATATGCCGGGAGATTCTGATTGCCTGATCCACCCGACGAGCCCTGTCCGGGGGAAGGCGAAACCTGTGTTACTTCGTCCGCTGGAAATTCAACCTCAATCAGCGGAGTA
>JBGTCM010000077.1:0-3817 GCA_041748795.1 Pyrinomonadaceae bacterium | reverse complement strand
GCGAAACAAATCCCCGGGAACCTTCGTAAAGATACGGATTCTAATCAACCGGTAATCTTCCACTTCAATACCCATCAGGAGAACTAACATGAGCAGAATATTCACTTGGCAGCGCAGGGCTCTGGCCGTTTGCGCCATGGTGCTCGCAATCCAGACAGGCGTGACCGCGCAAGATAGTGCTGCGCAAGCTAAAGCCGCAAAAATTGACGAGGTGATGACCACCGCGAACAAATACCGGCTATTTAATGGTTCGGTGCTGGTCGCGGAAAACGGCAAGGTCATCTACAAAAAGGGTCTCGGCCTTGCCAACATGGAATGGAACATTCCCAACACGCCCGAAACCAAATTCCGGCTCGGCTCAATTACCAAACAGTTTACCGCCGCGTTGATCCTGCAACTCGTGGATCAGGGTAAGGTAAAGCTCGACGGTAAAATTTCCGACTACCTGCCAAACTACCGCAAAGACATTGGCCAGAAAGTGACTGTTCACCAGCTTCTGAATCACACTTCGGGAATTCCCAGTTACACCAGCCTGGCCGGGTTCATGAACGACGTGAGCCGCAACTCCTACACCGTCGATGACTTTGTGACGAAGTATGCGAGTAACGATCTCGCCTTCGAGCCGGGAAGTAAATTTGCCTATAACAATTCCGGCTACTTCCTTTTGGGCGCGATTATCGAAAAGGTCACGGGTCAGCCTTACGAGAAAGCCATTAAGGAAAAGATTTTCGATCCACTGGGGATGAAGAATTCCGGCTACGACCATCACGGCACACTCATTACAAAGCGGGCGACCGGCTACCAGAAAACTCCCGGTGGATACATCAACGCAAACTATCTCGATATGTCCATCCCATACGCTGCGGGTTCTTTGTATTCGACGGTTGAAGATCTTTATCTCTGGGACCAGGCTCTTTACACAGACCGCGTGGTTTCAGCAGCGTCAAAAGAGTTGATGTATAAACCCAACCTGAGCGATTACGCTTACGGCTGGGTCATCACGAAGACGCGTTTCAACGAAGGCGTCGAGAATGTGCCGATCATTACGCACGGTGGTGGAATCAACGGCTTCAATACCGTAATCGTGCGACTGCCGCCGCAAAAAAACCTCATCGTGTTGCTTGATAACACGTCCCAGGGCGCCAGTCTGGGCGGTATACAACGAGAAATAATCAACATTCTTTACGGCCAGCCGCATGCTTTACCAAAAATGCCTCTGGCCGAAGTGTTGTTGAAGACGATTGAAGAAAAGGGTATCGAAGCGGCGCTGGCGCAGTATCGCGATTTCAAAGTTAAGGATGCGAAAGCCTACGACTTTGGCGAACCGGAGCTGAACCGGCTGGGTTACGTGCTGCTCCAGCAGAGAAAGCTCAAAGAAGCTATTGAGATTTTCAAGCTCAACGTCGCTGAATATCCCAAAGGTTTCAATACCTACGACAGCCTCGGCGAAGCCTACATGATTGCCGAAAACACGGAGCTGGCAATCCAGAATTACAAGAAATCGCTGGAACTAAATCCCCAGAACACCTCGGCCGTAGCGATGTTGGAACGGTTGGAGGGCAAATCAGCCGCCGTGGATCCGAAAGCTTATGATGCTTACGTGGGTGAGTATGAAGTGACGCCGAGCTTCAAGGCTACAATTTTCAAGGAAGGTGAAAAGCTTATGACTCAGGCCACCGGTCAGCCTCCCTTTGAACTTTATCCGGAGGGCGCAGACAAGTTTTTCTTAAAGGTGGTGGAAGCGAAAGTAACCTTTACGAGAGACGACAAGGGCGTGGTTACGGGGTTGGTGATTCACCAGGGCGGAAGAGACATGCCCGCGAAGAAGACGAAGTAGGTTTGACGTTGTAACGCAAACTGTTAGTTTGCGGACCTGCGAAACAAGCTACCAAGCGTGACCGGACATGAACCGTGAGGTCCGCAAACTAACAGTTTGCGTTACGATGATCGTGTAAGCGAAAGTACGCTTACCCCGACCTCAGCGCCAAAGGCGCGAAATGTAATAGCCTGGGGCAGCGCCCCAGGTAAGCCCGATGAATTGGAAAGCGCTGAAGGCGCGAAATAGGAGTTGTCGACCGCGTACTACCGCTGCGTCTAACTTCATTTCGCGCCTTCAGCGCTCAGAGCCATCAACTAACTTCACCCTGGGCCGATGGCCCAGGCTATTACATTTCGCGCCGTTGGCGCTGAGAACCGCTACTACTTCGCCTTCACATCGTAGGCATAGATCGTATCCTGGTCGCGGATGAAAAGGCGTCCACCAGCTACGACAGGATGAGCCCACGTGGGTAGCGAGTCTTGTTGAATACGGAAGCGGCCTTTTTCGACGTAGCCCGTGGGCGATGCTTCGACCAGACCGACGACGCCGTTCTCGCTAAGCGCGTAGAGATGTCCGTCCGCGAAAACTACCGCTCCCTTGCCGACACTGCGGTCCTTCCAGGCAACTTCACCCGTGTCGAACTTCATCGCCGTCAATATTCCACCGGAAAACCCGTACAGATGATCGCCGATGAGGATCGAGCTGCTGTGGTGGTTGCGCATGTCTTTGGTGAAATAAACTTCCTTGGCTCCGCTGGCGCTTACCTCGACCAATCCCGCGCCCGTTCCGTAGTCAGAGGAAATAAACACGCGATTTCCGCGCACGATCGGCGTAGCAGCATTGGCTACGTTGTTCGCAGCGCGGCCATACTCCCAGAGGAGCTTGCCATCTTTCGGATCCAGACCCACGGCGCGGGTGTGAGTGAAGAACACAACCTGGGTCGTGTTTCCGATTTGCACCGGCACGGCCGAAGAATAACCGGCCCGATCGCTCTGGCTCTTCCAAATAACTGTGCCGTCCTTCTTGTTGAGCGCCACAATGGATGCGCCAGGGCCACCTGCATTCACCAACACTTTATCGCCGATCACCAGCGGTGACTCACTGATCCCCCAGGTGATGTTGGAACCGCCAAACTTCTCGAGCACGTTCATGGTCCAAACCACTTTTCCGGTGCGCGTCTCGATGGCGGAGAGATCGCCATTGCCGCCCAAAGCGTAAAGCCGATCGCCATCGATGGTCGGGGTTCCGCGTGGTCCATCGCCCCGATCGTTGCGAAACGCCCCGCCGTGGGGCGTCGCCCACACTTCCTTTCCGTTCGTCACGTCGAAGGCGACGACGAATTCACGGGTACCGCGCAAACCCATCGTGTAAAGACGATTGTTTGCAACGGAGAAGGACGAATAACCACCACCGGCCCCGGCTGCTTTCCAAAGCAGGGCTGGACCATCAGAGGGCCACTGCTTCAACAGGCCAGTTTCCTTTGAGATGCCGTCGCGATTGGCTCCACGCCATTGAGGCCAATCGCCTGCAGACTGCGCGGCCACCTGGCCGAACAAGAGTGCAATACCGGCGAGAACGATTAAGGCTTTAGTGCTTGTGCTCTTCATGTTGAATCTCCTTGAGTCACCATGGTTATGATCGGGGAGAGCGGAACATTTTCCATATAACATTTGTCATTGGTCATCTGTCATTGGTCATCTGTCATTGATGACGATTGGATGGTCGGCAATGACAAATGAGAGATGAAAAATGACAAATGGAAAATCAATGGCTAAATCACCTCGGCTCACGGTTGCAGCTGTGCCAGCTCGGCTATGAAGTCGGTACCACCTCGCGATAGCGGGTGGGTAAGCGATGCGCCTCTCTGGTCGTATGGACCCACCCGCTACCGCAAGGTGGTACTGACTTCCGAGCTCACGACTGCGGTTTGAAGTAAAGAACCATACCTGCGCCCATCGCGGCCAACACGAACCCAAGATAGAGCAGGGGATTCGGTGA
>JBGTCM010000076.1:0-6573 GCA_041748795.1 Pyrinomonadaceae bacterium | reverse complement strand
GTTACTTAGCACGTTAAGAGTATGGCTGATTTCAACAGGGGTGATGAGTGCGCTCATGGCCCACAAGACTACCGCCGAAGGCACGGATAGCAGGCCCCCGACCAGGCCGAAGGCTGCTCCGAATGACAGCCACCCGCTACGCTTGTTGCTTACTAGCAGATAAATTCGCCCGTAGATACGATCTCCGACTTTATCGCACGGGATGGTGTGTGTTTTGTTCATTGGCCGTTCCGTCTTGTTGGCGCGCGAGATAAAAGGGCGCGGCGCCACGTCAACTCCCCACCTCCGAATGCTATATCTGGATATATAAGGATGGCGTAAGGTGTTTATAAAAAGTTTGTAAAGGCGGAAGGGTTTAGGGTACTGATGCAGTTTCGCTAATCAGTTACAGAACCCAGCGCGGTAGCGCGGGATGCTTAAGATACCAAGCATGAAAAAGGCCTATTTCTTTAGCCTGGAGTAGCCTCAAGGATCCCGCGCTACCCCGCTGGGTTCTGTATTTGCTTGCCTAAATCGAAACTGCATCAGTACGGGTTTAGGAATCAGGATTGAAGCGATATCCGACCCATGGTTCGGTGAGTAAGTAGCGAGGAGTTGAAGGTGTGGGCTCAATCTTTTTACGTAGTTGGCCCACGAAAACGCGTAGGTACTCTCCCTGCTCCGTATAGTTCCCGCCCCAAACAGCAGCGAGCAATGTGTGATGGGTTAGTACTTTGCCGGCATTCTGCACGAAGTGGATCAGAAGGTCATACTCTTTCGGCGTCAAATGAACCTCCAGTCCCTTCACGAGAACGCTACGCGACTCGAAGTTAATGTGGAAATCACCCACTTCCAATATGGGCGAAGATGCTCGCGGTTTCGGCGTGGCAGATACACGTCGCAACTGTGCGCGGAGCCGGGCCAGCAGTTCGTCCATTCCGAATGGCTTACTTACGTAGTCGTCAGCCCCAGCATCCAGAGCTTCAACTTTCATTCTTTCTTCGCCGCGCACCGAAAGGACGATAATCGGAATTTGTGAGATCGCTCTGAGGCGTTTACATAACTGCAAGCCATCTAAATTCGGCATTGAAAGATCCGTCACGACTAAATCAGGTTGCCAGTCGGCAAAGGTTTCCAACGCCGATAGTCCGTCAGCGGCAACGCGAACGTCATAACCATGTGTTTTGAGACCGGTTCGGAGTACCCGCGCTATTTGCGGCTCGTCGTCCACAACCAGGATACGCGCTTGGCCATTCACAGTGTTACGGCCTCCGGAGACTCAAGAGTGTGAGGCTCAACAGTCGGACCACCGACTGGAAGTGTAAAAGCGACACGAGTGGCTCTACCGTCCCGACCGTCTTCGATCCAGATTTGTCCGCCGTGTGCCTCGACAATTCCCTTAGCGACTGCCAGCCCCATGCCCGAACCTCTCGGTGGCCTTACGTTAGAACTATCGCCGTCGCGCGTTGCTCGAAAAAACTTATCGAAGACACGTTCGCGGAGCGCAACCGGGATACCGTCCCCGGCACTCTCTACTGCTACCTCAAGAAAATCGGTGTCTGCCTGGGTTGCCATAACCACGATAGCTGATCCTATCGGCGAATATTTCGCCGCATTATCAATCAGCGTGAAAATAACCTCGGACACAGCACGGGGATCGACCTGCACCGCTGGTAATTCGCTGGGAAGCTGGATCTGAACTTGATGATGTCGCGTCATCGGCTCGGCTCGCGCAATCGCAGTTGTCAGGATTTCATCAATGGTTCCCCACCGTCTCCGCAGGTGCATCTCACCGGCTTCGATCCGCGCCAGTTCAATCAGACCCTCAACAAAGCGGTCCAGGCGATCACACTCCTCGTCGATCACCTGAAGCATATCCAGACGCGCTTCCGCGTCGATGGTTACTGTATCTCCCATCGCCGTCGTCGCAGGTCTTTGCAAAAGTGTACTAACCGACGCTTTGATCGAAGTGAGGGGCGTGCGGATGTCATGAGTGACAGCATCGAGCAACGCCGACTTCAATTTCTCACTTTGCCTTAGCGCCTCGGCGTGGCTCGCTCGTTCGAAGGCGTCGCGCAATTCTTGATAAAGGCGCTCGATTTCCCGGCGACCCGCCTCGGCCTCTTGTGTGCGGCGCTTAGCATTTGCCGAGAGTTGACCGACTGTGATTGCGGTTATAAGAAATACGAGGAGCGCTATCCAGTTATCGGCGGCTTCCACCGTTAACGTGCCAAACGGCGGCAGGAAGAAAAAGTTGAAGCAGAGTAGGCCAAGTACCGACGCAACCACAGCCGGACGCGCTCCTCGCCAGGTTGCAACGAAGAGCACAACTAACAAGAAAGCCAGTGCGACGGTTGCTGCGTTAATGTGCGCGTCAAGTAGCTTGAGCGTCGCTGTCACGGTTGCCACGCCGGCGACCGCCAATACATACCCTGACCAGTTTTTCTGAAACGACCTCATCCTCGCATTGTAAGACAGCGCCTGCGTCAGTTCACCACAGAACCTTACATCTCGATCTGGGAACCCATCTCCACAACTCTGTCTGGCGGCAAACAAAAGTAGGCTGTGGCGCTTGAGGCGTTGCGTGACATAAAGGCAAATAGCTTTTCTCGCCAGATGGTCATGCCCGGATGCTTCCCTGCGATCACAGTTTCCCGGCCCAGAAAAAATGTTGTATCCGACATTTCAAAAACCATCTGGTGTGATGGCGCTAAGTTCTCTAAAACATTCGGAATATCAGGATCCTCCATGAACCCGTAATTAATAATAAAACGATAAAACTCCTGGCTGAGAGATTCAATCTCCACACGATCCATCGGCTCGACGTGCGGCATCTGCAGCGTTTTTACGGTTAGCAGTACGACGCGTTTGTGAAGCACCTTGTTGTGCTCCACATTGTGCATCAACGCTGGGGGTGTTCCAGCCGCTGTGCCATTCATAAAAACAGCTGTGCCGGATACCCGCACTGGGGAGCGCGTGGCAAGCTCGCGAAGAAACTCATCGATTGGGTGGGCCCGCGCGAGAAGACGCTCAGCCAGGATACGGCGGCCCTTCTTCCAGGTCGTCATTATCAGGAAGATGCCGGCTCCCACGACGAGGGCGAACCAGCCACCGGCCGGAATCTTAATGATGTTCGCACCGAAGAAAGCCAGGTCGATCGTAAGGAAGAAGCCCGTCAGCGCCAAAACCGGCAACCAATTCCACCGCCACTTGTCACGCTCTACCACGCCAAGCAAGATAGTAGTGATGACCATCGTCGCTGTGACTGCCACTCCGTAAGCTGCCGCCAGGTTGCTGGAGGATCCGAAGCCTACGACGATGGCAATGCAGCCGATCATGAGTGCCCAGTTCAGTGCAGGGATGTAAATCTGTCCCATCTCCATTGATGATGTATGTTCTATCTTTAAGCGTGGCAGGAAGCCCAGCTGGATAGCTTGCATTGTGAGCGAGTACGCTCCCGAGATGAGGGCTTGAGAAGCTATGGTTGCGGCGCACGTTGCCAACGCAATGAGTGGGTACAGGGCCCATCCGGGCGCGAGCCGGTAGAAAGGATTTTCTGCGGCGGCAGGGTTCTCGATCAAGAGGGCGCCCTGGCCCAGGTAGTTCAGTAGCAATGAAGGCAAAACGATCACATACCAAACAATTCGAATCGGCCTTCTTCCGAAATGGCCCATGTCAGCGTAGAGCGCTTCCCCTCCTGTGACCACCAGGAAAACAGTGCCAAGCACGAGGAAGCCGTGCCACCCGTTTCGCAGGAAGAAGTCAATTGCATGCATTGGATTGAACGCTCCTGCTACCGAGGGATGACGAACAACCTGCACGACGCCAAGCACTGAAATTATTGCGAACCACGCCAGCATGATGGGCCCGAAAAGCCGCCCAACCTTTGCAGTGCCCCGACTTTGAATTAGGAATAAGCCAACGATGATTACGACCGCTGTGGGAACCACGTAAGGCGCAAAGAACGGTGTGCCTACGTTCAGCCCTTCCACAGCCCCCAGCACCGAGATGGCGGGCGTGATTATGCCGTCACCGTAAAGCAGCGCTGCGCCGAAGATGCCTAAAACTACTAACAGCCTGCGCTCGCTCCTGCTGACAATTTTAATCGGCGTGGCCAACGCGGTCAGTGCAAGGATACCCCCCTCGCCGTGGTTATCGGCGCGCAGGACGAAGATGCAGTACTTTATCGAGATAATGAGTATGAGCGCCCAAAAAATCAGTGAAAGTACTCCCAATATGTTGGCGGGGGTAGGTTCGATCGCATGTGGACCATGAAAGCACTCGCGCATCGCATAAAGCGGACTGGTGCCAATGTCGCCATAGACAATGCCCAGGGCGGTGAGCGAGAGGATGGCAAGATAGCGCCCGCGAGGGTTTGCCGTGTGCGGCTGTCCATGAGCATCTGTGAGAGTTGTGTGTATGTCTGTTGAAGGAACTCCTGCCATAGTTATCCTAAGAAGGGGGCCTTGCCCATACTGCAAGCACGAAGCGGCCGCCAATTACAGTTGTTGAGTAATCGGCTGAAATGCCAACTACCTGGTAACAAGCTGAAGTTGACCGTTCCAGCATGGCATAAAAGTTATAAGGATTTTGTAAAGATGCTTTCGAAAATGTCGGTGTGACGATTTAGAACAAGATTTCTTGCTTTACTCGCGAATAAGGTATAAACCCAAGTCTCTGGGTTGGAGGTAAACGCTATGAAAATTCTTAGTCTGTTGTTCTTCTTCATCACACTGGCGTGCGCTCCTTGGGTCCAGGCACAGCCAGGCACGATGAGGGAGGCCACCTACGCTTTGCGTGGTCCAGTCCGTACCTTCCGCACCGAAACTGCAACATTCGTTCTGAAGGATGGCCATTACGTTGAAGGACCACGAGTGTTGCAGATGACCGCCGACTTCAATACAGATGGCAATCGAACCGATTTAAACATCTATGACGATAAGGGTGTGCTCAGTCGTCGAATTGAGATGAGATTTGAGGGTCGCAGATTCATCGAGTTTCTGAACTATGACGGCGTGGGCAACATGTGGTTAAGAGGAATCGCAGAAGTGACACGACTGATGGCGGAATCCAAAACCACCTCACCGCTCGAGCTCGCTGCGTAACCGTGGAGGATTTTGGCCGGGCGATAACACAAAGCAAAACAGGAGGAAATACAATGATGAAAACACAAATTTCAATCATCAAATCACTCGCGATACCACTGTCTATAGCTGCAGTACTCGTCGCGACTTCAGGGCAAGCTATCTCACAGACCGAGAAGAGCCTGTACGAACGGCTTGGCGGCGTCTTCGCCATCGCCGCGGTAGTTGACCACTTTAGCGACGCGATTGTGCAGAATCCAATCGTGGGAAAGAACTCGAAGAACCCAGCCCTCAGGAAATGGCACACCAGCAACTTGGGCAGGTTGCCCGGACTCAAGTTCATGCGAACGCTTTGGGTCTGCGAAGTCACAGGCGGACCGTTCAAATTCTCGCCAACAAAGCCGGGTAAAACTCATTTGGGACTTGAGGAGGCGCATCGTGACCTGAATATTTCGCCAGCGGAATTCGACGAGGTTGCGGCCGAGCTAGGGCGCTCGCTTGACTTCGCTAAAGTGCCTGCCCGTGAAAAGGCAGAAGTTCTCGCCGCATTCGCAGCGCATAAGGACGAGGTAACGGCTGGCTACAAGGCGAAGTGATTAATCGCCGAGGGCGTTACTCGCCGAGGGCGTCAACAAAGTCATTACGTTGCGGATGACGGACACTCTTGCGAGCCGGTTTCTCCCGAGTATGCCGGGCACGCACGTCCAAAAGAGTCCATTAAGAAACGCGTCAACCCTCCCAAGCGTATCTTGAAAATGCTGTTGAATTTGGCGTCCCGTACGGGAGTCGAACCCGTGTCGCCGCCGTGAAAGAGAAGAGAACTGTTGTAATTCAAAGGAACTTAGCGGCATGGATAGCACTTTACCGCACTTAACGGACTCAGGGGAACGCTTATTGGACTCTTCGTGGACCCGCGCTTTCGACCAGGCGCTGCTCTTTCAGTTTTCTGGTAACGGATTTTAAATCGCATGGAAGCACCATTACCAAGTTCACGAAACGTACGAACCAGTACTTAGCGGCCTAGCGGTCAGCCAGGTAATTCTTCTGGCTGGTATCAACACGTCCGCAACTATCTTGCCCGGCTGCATTGGCAGAATTGACAAGGGTGGATCGCCGGTGGAAATTGAGATCGATCATGCGCGTGTGGTTCTACACAGCGACGGGCTAATTCTACGTCGGCATCGACTACCGGGCCAAAGGCGACTACGACAAGAAACGGGTCCTCCAGATGCAGGGCACCAAAGGCTGGTTCTGAAATCACTCAAAGACTGTGAGCCGCATCCTCCTAGCGATTTACAGGCAAGCACTAGAGCAGCCTGCGAGATAAATGCAGTTATTTGATTAAGCGTCGCTTGTTTCCGGCCTCGTCGCTAATGGCAAGAGCTTAAACAGGCTGTTCAGTTATTCTGGGATTCGATTCGGGCTCGCGCTTCCCGCACCGCCGCGAGTAATGACTCGGCGGCTTTAGTTACCTTCTCCGGCTCGCCCCGGCTTATCGCTTTCGTGTCGA
>JBGTCM010000075.1:0-4231 GCA_041748795.1 Pyrinomonadaceae bacterium | reverse complement strand
AAAACTTTCAGTGACTGATTTAATTCATCGTCCGCGACGCTTGCGAAGGACTGAAGCCTTGCGCGACCTGGTGCGGGAGACGAGGCTGGCGCCCGAAGATTTCGTGCTTCCTTTGTTTGCATGTCCCGGTCAGGGGGTACGTCGCGAGATCTCCTCGATGCCCGGCGTTCATAATCTCTCGGTCGACGAAATTGCAAAGGAGGCCGCGGGAGCGCAAGAGATTGGCATCAAGGCTGTGATTCTGTTTGGACTGCCTGAAGCAAAAGACGAACAAGCAAGTGGTGCGTTTGATCAAAAAGGTATCGTGCAGCAGGCCGTGCGCGCGATTCGACAGAGTGCGCCGGGCCTCGTGATTATGGCCGATACGTGCCTTTGTGAATACACGTCTCACGGACACTGCGGCGTGGTGCGCGAAGGCCAAGTCATCAATGACGAGTCGCTCGAATTGCTGGCTCGAACAGCAGTCAGCCAGGCAGAAGCGGGCGCCGACGTGGTTGCGCCTTCGGCAATGATGGACGGGCAGGTGGGAGCGATTCGCGACGCACTCGACGCTGCCGGCTTCGAAAACGTGGCCATCATGGCTTATGCAGTTAAGTATGCGTCAGGTTTCTATGGTCCATTTCGCGAAGCCGCGGACAGTGCACCGGCATTTGGCGACCGGCGCGCATATCAGATGGACCCGGCAAACGCACGCGAGGCGATGCGAGAAGCCGAACTGGATTACATGGAGGGTGCTGACATCCTCATGGTCAAGCCTGCGGGAGTTTATTTAGACATTGTAAGGATGGTGCGTGACGAATTCGATCTGCCAGTTGCTGCCTACCATGTCTCCGGAGAGTACGCGATGATAAAGGCTGCAGCGCAGAATGGCTGGATCGACGAGCAGCGTGTGATGATGGAAACATTAACAAGCATCAAACGTGCCGGCGCCGACATTATTCTTACTTACTATGCACGCGAGGCTGCACGCGCTTTAAGAAACACGTAAAGCAAACTGTTAGTTTGCTGACGGTTGGGTAGATAGTTGAATCCCGTTTAGAGCGCGGACTTGTCCGCTGGTTCGCGAGAGTTCAAACGCACGGGCGCACAAGTGCGCCATCTAAACGAACGCATTAGTAAGGCGAAGGGGATGCAAATGAATTGGTTGATGCAGTTTGAGATTCTGGGCGAAGTAGCGCTGGCGATGCTATTAGGCGGCGTCATCGGATTCGAACGCGAGATGGCAGACAAGCCTGCCGGGTTTCGCACGCAGATGCTTGTCGCGGGGGCGTCCGCTCTGCTTGTCGGGCTAGCCGATGCGATGCTTCTGCGGTACATCGTTGAAGGAAAGAACAACATTACTGCGGATCCTATTCGTATTACCGAAGCGATCGTCACCGGAATAAGTTTTCTCGGCGCCGGGACAATTT
This sequence comes from Pyrinomonadaceae bacterium, assembly GCA_041748795.1. Lineage (GTDB taxonomy): Bacteria > Acidobacteriota > Blastocatellia > Pyrinomonadales > Pyrinomonadaceae > PSRF01. Next base: position 2,822 of record JBGTCM010000075.1, on the reverse strand, counting down.
TTCGCCGCGATTCCAGTGAGCAGGTCCAGGGGCTGACGACCGCGGCCTCTATTCTCTTGTGTGCCGCTGTAGGAATCAGTGTGGCGTTGCGCCAATTTGCCCTTGCCGTCGGGGTAACGTTGCTCGCACTGGTAGTGCTGCGCGGCTTAACCGGCGTGGAAAACCGCCTCAACGGTAAGAAAAAGGCCTGAGCGGGCAGGTAAAGCAAACTGTTAGTTTGCTGAGCGTTCCGTTAGAGGTCAGAGTGGCTTTTAATGCAACGTCCGCAAACTAACAGTTTGCGTTACGGAACCGCGGAGAATATTCAGGACGGAAGCAACTCGCCGCGCAACCCCAGGTACCATCCGCTGCCTCTAAGTGACATCGCCCGAGAATGAAGCAAGTGAAGGCTTAGCCGTACCCCTAAAAGGCAATGAGCTTCTTCCTCAACTCCGAACGAAAGACCATCAAATACTGCTGCCTGGCCGTATTTCTACTCTTATTTGGGCAGCCGCCAAAGGCCGAAGGCCAATCGGGACGCCGCGCCAGCAAGCCGCAACCTGAAAGCAGTCCCCTTCCCCAACCAATTGCATCGCCAAATCCGGACACAATCGCTTCACCGCCGCCCGGTAGTCTTAAACAAAATGTGCGTTTGCTGGTTGGCCGTCAGTCAACTGAAAGACACCTTCAAAGCGAAGACGTCATCTTCGCCAGTTTTGTTAAGCGTCTGAATTCGTTTGCGAATGTCACGACCAATTCAATTGGAGAATTGAAACGGCAAGAGGCGGTAATCCAGGCGAAGAATGTTTCCGACTCGTTTGTGGTGCTGCTAAGTTTTGAAATCGACAGCTTTCAAAACGGCACGATTATTCTCAACTCGCCCGATCTGCAAATCGAATATCAAATACTCGCGCCTGGTACAGGTAAGAAACTTACAAAGGGCAAGATCTACTTTCAATCAATTGGCGGCGGCAGAATGCGTAAAAGTGAATGGCCGGGCGGGACTCCGATCAGAATTACTGCCGAAGCTGCGGGGATGGAAGTTGCCGAATTTGTTCACGACTGGCTGCGACTCGATGAAGCGCGCAATCAGAAGTAAGACCTATCCGCAGATTACGCAGATTTCACTTAAACCGTTAAGGACGCAATTCAACTGTTATTTGAATCTCCATAATCTGCGTAATCTGCGGATAGCTCATCCCGCTTCATCCAACGCCAGGCCCAGTCGTCGCAGTCCTTCCGTTAAGCTTTCCATATCGCCGCCTAATCCAATGCGAAAGTGAGACGGACTTTCAAAGAATCGTCCTGGCACGACCGACGTCTCATATTTCTCTCGCAACAGGTGGAACAGTTCCCCGGCGTTTCCCTGCGTGACGCGGGGAAACATTATTGAGCCGGAACCAGGCCTTATGGATTCCAGGTCAGTTCGTCCGTCCAAAAACGCATTTAACAGTTGCCGATGATGATCGAGACGGTTTCGTGCTTTCCCTACCAAACCTGCCAACTGTTTGAGTGCTGCGACACTGAGGCGCTCGCCCGCATGCACGGGACTGGCAGCGAAGAGATCGTTGAACCGCCAAAGGCGTTCGGCTATTTCCGCCTCCGCGAAAACCCAACCGCAACGAAGTCCACTCAAACCAAATGCTTTCGTCAAACTGCTGGTAACGACAAACTCTTTACCGAGATTAAAGGCAGTCGATGGTGGAGTCTGGAAAAGCATTTCAAGATAAACTTCGTCCACCAGAACACGCGCGTTCACCTTGCGAGCGATCTCTCCAACTTCCTTCAAGGTCTCTTCGTCAGTAACGACGCCGCTTGGATTGTGAAAGTTGGTGATAACGATCAAGCGGGTGTTCGTGGTGACGCTTCTCTCGATCTCGGCCGGTGAGATAACAAAGCCATCCTCGAATCGACGTTCAAACCTTTTCACTTTGGTTCCGAGATAGCGGGCCAGCGCCAATAACGGTTCGTAAACGGGCCGCTCAATGAGCACTTCATCACCGGGATTAACCAATCCGGCCATTGCCAGGTGGTTGGCAAAAGATGTCCCGGCCGCGGTCACAATGCACGCAGGCTCAACTTGATAACGGTCAGCAAGTGCGCGAATCAAGGGCGCGTAGCCGTAACCGGAGTCACCGGTAATTTCCAAATCGTCAAGACTCACCTCGAGATCCTTCAGACTCAGATTCGCAATCCCACTGGTTGCCAGATTAAACCTGGCGCGCGAGCGCGTCTTGGCCCAGTGCATGTAGTCCGACTGTTTTGTTTGATTCATGGAATGGCCTGAACGTCTGTTGTCCCTTGGTTTGCACAAAGTCGGCGAAGCCGAATAAATCAGAACCGGAAGCGGTAGCGACCGGGTCGACTGCGAAAAAACCGAAGTCTGAATGCCAACTGGACCCGGCCGCTACCGCTTCCGGTTCTGATACCGCTTCGCGAACCCCTTCATTCGACTTTTGTGCAAAGCCGTTATCCCTGATCATTTATTTCTCGTCCGCCAAAAATAGAACGCCGGAATTCCTGCCAGCAATATAGCGAGTCCGATCAAAGTGTTCTCAGGATATTTGTAAACCGTATTAACAACTACTAACCAACAGACTGCCACGAAGAGTGCGGTGGTAACGGGATGTCCAGGCACCCTGGTGAAGTTCCTCGAAGCTGGGACCGCGGGCGTCTCGCCCGCATCGTTAGTGACCTCGTTTTCGAGATTATTCCTCCCAACCGTTGCGGGCGAGGCGCCCGCGGTCTCAAATGTTCCAGCATCAGTCCCGGCTTTCCGCGCTCGCCGCCGAAAAACAAAAATACAGGCGGCGGTTGCGCCGAAGAAAATGAAGTCAACTGAA
>JBGTCM010000074.1:0-7457 GCA_041748795.1 Pyrinomonadaceae bacterium | reverse complement strand
ACTCGATCCACGCAGCCAAACCGCCGGCGAGCGGGCGCACGCGTGTTATCCCGAGGCGTTTGAGTTGCAGCGCCACCCGGGCGCTGGTCGCTTCATTCGGTCAAGTACAAAACAACACCAATTCGCGATCCCTTGGCAGTTCATCGGCCCGCTCTTCAAACTCTTCTGCCACCAAACGCAACGCCCCGGGAATCGTGCGCGGCTCATCCTCGAGATCGATTGCATGTCGCAAATCCACAACGAAAACCTCGTTGCCCCGATCCATCATCGCCTTCAGTTGCAGAGGCATGATGCGGGCAATGCGCAAGCTGTGCAGGAAGCGCCGCCGTTGAAAATACTTCCAGCCAATCCAGGCAAAGACGAGGGCAATCAGCACGATGACTGCCAAACTGCCAAAGCGCGCGATATAGTCAAGAACTTGTTCGAGCTGATTGCTGAAGAGATAACCAAGCAGCATAAACGATCCGATCCAGAGGACCGCTCCCGTCCCGTCATAGATCAGGAACCGGGCCAGTGGTAAGTGATTGATGCCTGCGACCGGCGGCGCCACTGCGCTGATGCCGGGAACAAACTTGGCGATCAAAAGCGTCTTCGTGCCATGACGCGAGAAAAAATTCTCGGTGCGCCGCACACAATAGTCGGGCTCGAGCGAGATGCGACAAAGCAGGCGCAATACTTTGACGCCGCGCAGACGCCCAATCTGATACCAGGAGAGATCCGCCAGCACTGACGCCACGGTTGCCAGCAAGATGGCCACTGCAAAGCTCATCTGGCCGGTGTGGGCCAGCGCGCCTGCCGCAACAATAAAAGGCGTGGCCGGCAGCGGCAGCCCGAGCTGCTCAGCCAGCACCGCGAGAAACAACACCGCGTAGCCGTGGCTAATAAGGAATGGAAGTATCTCGTTCATTGGTGAACGGTTGTATCATGAAAGCGCAGCAAATATGAATAAGCGACGAGGATTTGCGGTGGGCACGAAAGAGCCCGGTCGGGCTTCCTTACCGAGACACTTGAGCTGCCAGAGAAGCCGGCAACATGTGTTTGCCAGCCAGCCGACACGCCCTGGCGATGCCGGTTAACGCCGCAAGAAAAATAACGCTCCGAAGTCCACAGAGAACCTCGGAGCGCGGGAATCTCAACCAGCAATCATTCAGTTGATTGTCTGCTCAAAAGCTGCTTGTGTACTCCCTAACACCATGTCCTGGCGTTCGCCGCTGAAAGTCAGCCTGACTAACTCCCTGACCAATTCGTTTTCCCGCGTTTCAACTTCAGTGCCGCGGGCCTTCGTCGCTCGTTCCTTAAGGCTAGCCGTTGCGCTCGCAACCACTTTCCCGTTCTTCATGATCGACAGGTCGCCAGTCTGATCGTCGAACTTCACATCATACGTGCCCGCTTTGACGAGCGTACCGTTGACCGTGACATCTGAGGCGAACGACACAGACTTTGTTTTGGTCTTGTCCGGATTCTTGCCTAATGCTACGACGCCCGATAGGGCGAAGATCAGCAGGGCCATGAAGACATGTTTGACTAAGAATCTCATGGCACTACCCTCATTTTTCATTCTTGGTTGATACTTGAAATTTTTCATTCTGTCCTTCCTTTACGAACAGCACCTTTCGTGCTGCAAACCGCTAAAAGAGAGCTTGAGTTCCTTTCTCAAAAATCAAGTCGTCCGACATGAACGCCAGGTCCCTTTTGTTAGGCGCAGTATGCAACACGCATGAAAAGGCGGCGGTAACCGAGCCAACAGTTCAGCCAGGTTATTTTTGTAATCAAGGTTACTCAAAAGGAGTGTGAGCATCATTTGTAAATCAGATCGAATAAGCTGTTTGCCGAATCACTCTTCATGCTCTTGAGGATTCTGTATTCATCCAGTGCCAACGCTTTATCTCCCAGGCTGAGATACGTCTGGCCCAGGCCATAGTGAGCGCCGGGAAAATCAGGTTTGATCCGAATTGCTTGCGTGAATGCCTCGCGCGCCAGGTCGTAGCGGCCAGTCTTCAGATAAGAAGCTCCCAACATGGAGTACGCCACCGGATCGTCAGGTACCAGTCGAGTAACTTGCTTAAAAGCTTCCATCGCTTCATCAAAACGCCCCAGCTCGAAATAATTCAAACCCAGGCCAAGGTACGCAACGGGATTATCAGGAACAGTACCGATGACCTGCTTGAGTTCCCCCACCGCATCGTCATAGCGGCCAATACTGGCATAGGCGAAACCCAGGCCGAACCGCGCTTCCACATAGTCAGGCTTGATCCGAAGCGATTGCTTGAAAGCTTCAATCGCTTCGTTCTTACGTCCAGACTGCAGGTATGCCTCACCCAGGTGGAGGTGTCCTTCGGCTGAATCAGGGTGCAAGCGAATCTCTTCCTCAAAGGTAGGAACGCTGCATTTGAGTGCGCAGGGCGCCATGTCAGGAACCCTCTTCCCAACGCCACCTGCCGGGTCGCCAGCTACAACCAGGTTTCCTTCATCCGGGTGGCCGGCTTTGGCCTTCATCAGGGAGGATAGGTGCGACACAGGAATCGCAAAGTTAAGGTTCTGGCCATCTGCTATGATCCCGACTGCGATTCCGATGACCTCACCTCGGGTGTTAAGCACGGGACCGCCGCTACTGCCGTGTGAGATTGGGGCGGTAATCTGAAGCAGGTCTTGCCCTTCGATCCTGCGCAAGCCGCTGATAATCCCCTGCGAAAATGTCCCCTCAAGCCCTTCAGGACTGCCCACTACGTAGACGGTATCTCCGACCGCTACACGACGGCTGTCCCCGAGCAACAACGACTGCGCTTTGGGCGGTTCTATTTTGAGCAGGGCCAGATCATTCTCCTTGTCTGTACTCTCGATGCTCTTGATCTCGAACGAAACATTCCGGCCGACAACTTTGACGTGAATCTGCGCAGCGCTCTCGATGACGTGGCGATTCGTGGCTATCGCATCGCCGCGCACAAAAAACCCGCTTCCTTGAGAGACAGGCCGGCCGTTTTCGTCCCTCGCGACTAACATCACCACTGACGGAAATACTCTCCGCGCAATCTCACGCGCAGTAAGTACGCGATGACGAGGGGTTTGTGCCTGAGCTGTCACGAAATTACTTAAACCGATGATCAGCGCCACCAATATCTGTTTTTGAAATAGTTTTGCGAGTGTCATGTTTTTGCTTCCTCACTTTGCGACACGTTGCCAGCTTCTACACCCTTGATCTTATCGAGTTGCGGTTATCTCATCAGTAATGGTGCTTACCACTCCACGATGTAAGGGCTTACAAGCTGTTCCAAATTCTTCGGCGCCCAGCTCCCTTTTTTCAGGCGGGAAGTATGATTCCACGCGGGAAATCCCAGCCTCCTCGGCTGAATCTTGAGGAGTTGGAGATCCGTCGTGCAAGTCCTGCCGAACCTGCCAACGAGATGATGCCAAGTGTAAGTAACCTTACTGAAAAGTGTCCGGATATGACCTATAGTCAGCGCCACAAAGTGAACAGCGACATTACTTGAGGACTGTCAGTCGGCTGGGACGAACACAGGCGTTCTAAATCTGCTGGATCGGAGCGATCAGAGTTACTTTGACGAAGGAAAACAGCGAAAAGTCGGCGTTTGGGCACCCGGGAATTGAACCTCGCTGGACCAGAAGCGCCAAAGATGGGGTCGGTACTGCGTACTCAGCCTCAAGCCATGTTTGGTATAGCCTTTCTTCAGGAATACTCAACGAAGTCTACTATCCGACCATCGACCGCCCGCAAATTCGTGACCTTCAGTTTCTGATCACTGACGGTGAGACGTTCGTTCATGAAGAAAAGCGCCACCTAAGTACTCAAATCGAATCTATCTCGAATCACGCGCTTGGCTTCCGGATTACCAACAGTGACCCCGAGGGACGCTACCAGATCGTCAAAGAAGTGATCGGTGACCCTCATCAGGACGCCGTGCTGATTCATACCAGGATAGAAGGAGACGAAAACTATTTCTCCCGGTTGAAACTCTATGTCCTGCTGGCGCCTCATCTCGAGGTTGGTGGCTGGAACAATAATGGCTTGGTCAAAGAAGTTGCCGGACGAAAGATTCTCACCGCGCATAAAGGGCGAACGTGGCTGGCGCTCGGCGCCACGGTACCTTTTCTGAAGAGCTCATGTGGATACGTCGGTCGTAGCGACGGCTGGACCGATCTCATGGACAATCTCCAGATGGATTGGGAGTTCGCTTTCGCTGCAGACGGGAACATCGCGCTGACCGCAGAGCTGGATTTGAGCAAGGGCTACGAATTCACTCTCGGCCTCGCTTTCGGGGACAGTTTTCATAGCGCGGCAACCACGCTGCTCCAATCGCTTGATGTGCCCTTCGACCAGCAGCGCCGGCGTTTCATCGAGCAGTGGGATCGGGCCTGCAAACGCGCAGCGCCGCTTCAAGAAGTGGCAGGGGACGGAGGAAATCTTTATCACGTCAGCGAGAGCCTTCTGCTGGCGCATGAAGACAAGCGCTATCAGGGCGCGATCATCGCCTCGCTTAGTATCCCCTGGGGCGACATGAGAGGTGATGATGACATCGGCGGCTACCATCTGGTTTGGACCCGCGACATGTGCAACAGCGCTACTGGTCTGCTGGCGGCAGGCAATACCGAGACACCGCTACGTGCGCTGGTCTACCTGGCTTGTTCACAGCAAGAGGATGGCGGCTTCTATCAGAACTTCTGGATCAATGGTGAACCCAACTGGCGGGGCATCCAACTCGATGAAGTAGCGTTTCCCATCATCCTGGCGTGGCGCCTGCACGATGCCAGCGCACTTCGCAACTTCGATCCGTACTCGAGGGTTCTGCGCGCGGCCTCATACCTGATTCAGCAAGGACCTACTACTCAGCAGGAGCGCTGGGAGGAAAACGGTGGTTATTCGCCCTCAACCCTCGCCTCGAACATCGCGGCGCTAACTTGCGCTGCGTGCTTTGCCCGCGAGCGTGGCGATGAGGCAACGGCGCAGTTTATCCAGGAATACGCGGACTTCCTTGAGTGTCACATCGAAGCCTGGACCGTCACCACCGAAGGCACTCTCGTTCCCGGTATCAGCCGCCACTACATTCGTATTAACCCAGTGGATATTGACAACCCGCAGCGGGATGAAGACGCAAACCAGGGCGTGCTAACCATTCGCAACCGCCCGCACGGTTTGCAAACAGAATTTCCGGCTAAAGAAATCGTCGACGCTGGCTTCCTCGAACTGGTTCGCTACGGAATTCGTCAGGCTAGCGATTCTGTTATTGAAGATTCTTTGAAAGTGATAGACAGAGTCCTGAAAGTTGAGACGCCTTTCGGACCATGCTGGCATCGTTACAACCATGACGGCTATGGCCAAAGAGAGGATGGCAGTGCTTACCAGGGAACCGGCGTCGGGCGCGCGTGGCCGCTCTTGACCGGGGAGCGTGGGCATTATGAGTTGGCTGCCGGGCACGACCCGAGCGCTTTCATCAGGGCATTGGAAGCGTTTGCCGATTCAACACGGTTGCTGGCCGAACAGATTTGGGACCAGCCTGACAGCTCTGATGGCCGAATGAAACTCGGCCGACCGACCGGTGCGGCAATGCCGCTAATGTGGGCGCATGCAGAGTACATCAAGTTGCTAAGGTCAACGCGAGACGGGCGGGTGTTTGATCTGATCCCGGCAGTCGCGGATCGCTATCTCAAACGAAGAAACTGCCGACCACTGGAGGTCTGGAAATTCAGCAGGCAACCACGTTCAGTCGACGCGGGAATGACTTTGCGCGTCCAGGCTCCGGCCGGCTTTGAACTACGCTGGACGAATGACGAATGGCAAGAGGTCCACGATTCGCGCTCGACGCCGACCGAGCTTGGAATCGAGTTCGTAGACATAGACGTTCCTAAGGAGCAGAGCGCTCCAGTCCGGTTCACCTTCTATTGGCCGAAGGAGGATCGGTGGGAAGGACGGAATTTTCAAGTCGCCGTTACCCGAGGCGGCTAAACACAACAGCGATTCAACGAAGGAGTGATTTATGGCAACAGCTAAGACCGCTAGAAAGACGACAAGCAACCGGGCCGAGACTCGCGCTACTTTAGACGAGCAATCCGTTAGTTTGAACGAACCCGCAAGAGAAGAAATCGAGCGCCGCGCCTACGAAATATATCTGACGCGCGAAGGTGTGCACGGTTATGACCAGGACGATTGGTTACAAGCCGAACGCGAGCTCAAGGAAGGTTAGAGCAGCAAGACAGATTGACTGATTGATGGGGCGCGAGAGGGACAATTCGGTTTAGCCGAGCGACAGGATAAACCCGCCTGTCGCGTTGCCGATTCAAAGGTATGTAAGGACGGGAAGAACCATGGCCGAGTATTCGAATGAACAGAGGACACTGCCCAGAAGCTCAGCGCATACCGTGGGTTCATCTGACTCTGAGAAGAAGAACCGCTGGGCCGTAATCCTGGCCGGGGGTGATGGTGAAAGGCTTCGGCCACTGACCAGGCTGATTGCGGGTGATGAACGCCCGAAGCAGTTTTGCACATTCCTCGGCAGCGAGACTCTGTTGGAACAGACCAGGCGCCGTGTTGCCCTCTCTGTTCCACCCAACCAAACACTTTCAATAGTGACTGCAACGCACGAGCGTTTCTACGCTCCCCTGTTGTCTGATGTGCCGCCTGGCCACGTGCTCGCTCAACCCAGGAATCAGGGCACGGCTCCGGCCATTCTTTATAGCCTCCTGCGCCTTGCCGCCGTGGCGCCTGCATCTTCTGTAGCTTTCTTCCCGTCAGATCACTACTTCTCTGATCAGCAGAGGTTCATGGCGCACGTTGATTCCGCGTTCGAGGCTGCGGACTTGCGCCCGGAGTTGATCACGCTGCTGGGAATCGCCCCTGAAAATCCCGAAGTTGAATATGGCTGGATTGAGCCCGCCAGGCCGATCTCGGCGAAGGGCGCATTTTCTTTTCATCGAGTGCAGCGGTTTTGGGAGAAGCCGTCCCTTGCTTTGGCTCAAACCCTAATGGCTAGAGGCTGCCTGTGGAACAGCTTCGTGATGGTGGGCCGGGCGCAAGCTTTTCTCCGCATGATCCGGCGAGCGGTGCCTGCCCTCTACAACAAATTCGCGTGTCTCAGTTCCGCTCTCAACACCCCCGAGGAGGAGTCGCGCATACGTTTGCTCTATTCGGCGCTGCCGTCAACAAACTTCTCCCACGATGTGCTGACGAAAGGCGCGGCGCAGTTGGCCGTACTTGCCGTCAGCCAAGTGGGATGGAGCGATTGGGGAGCGCCGCAGCGCGTCGCGTCTACGCTGGCCAATATGGGTGTCCACGCGGGTTGGGCTGCATGATTCGAATGATTAGGGGCCAACAGCTGAAATGCTCGAAGCTCACCCACCTAGCACCATTAGTTCGCGCGGAGCTCTGCGACTCAGGGAAGGCTACGCTAAGGAGCATTCTATATGGGCAAGAATTCTGACGTTGTTAAGCTCGTGATTCCGGTGAG
>JBGTCM010000073.1:0-13284 GCA_041748795.1 Pyrinomonadaceae bacterium | reverse complement strand
GCGATCCTCACGCGCAGAGCACCGTTATACTCGCCAACAATCTCACTGCGAGACGCGCGAGGAACGACGTGCACAGTAAACATCACCTTCCCGTCTTTTTCTGAACACTTGATCATGATCCAGAGGTCAGAGGTCAGAGGTCAGAGGTCAGAGGTCAGAAGTCAGAAGGCGGTAGTTCAGAATTCAACCTTCAGGTTGGTCTTTCGCCAGGACTACGCAAGCTAAAGCTTGAACTCTGAACTACTGACTTCTGCCTTCTGCCTTCTGACTTCTGACTTCTGACTTCTGACTTCTGACCTCTGCCTTCTGGCCTCTGATTAATAGAACACCAACGGAAATCCACGTAGAAGCGTGCCCGCAATCGCGGCTTGAATGACCCACAGGATAATGAAGGCTACGATAGGCGAGATATCGAAGGTGCCGGCGGTCGGCACGATTCTGCGCAATGGAACAAGCATTGGGTCGGTAGCATTCACCATGAAACGCATTATTCGGTTTCTATAATTCATGACGCCGTAGGAAAAAATGATGCGGATAAAAATTAGCAGAATGTAAAAGCTAACCAGTCCGTAAAGCACATAGCCAATGGTGGCCACAAAAGATTGTGCTGCCAGGCTGACCAACACGCCGGCCAGCATGTTCGCTATGCTCCCGACCAGTTGCAAGGCGAACCAACCCACAAGAATCGTGAGTAGGATCGCCACCAACGGCGCATACTTCGGGTCAACCCCAAAACGCGTCAGCCCGCGACGAACAGGATCGATGAAGGGATCCGAGAGGCGGCGAATTGTTCGCGCACTCCAACTGAAAGGGTTTAGATCAAGCTGATTTGCGATCAAACGCAGGACCATCAGAACAATGACGGCAACAATAGCGGTAATAAGAGCCCAGGAAGTGAACCAGTAAAGCCGGCTTAGAATCAGCATAATGTGTCTGGCAAACTAACAGCTTACTCTGCGTGATTCAACTTCGTTCACCAAATATTGCCGTGCCCACGCGGACCATGGTCGCACCTTCCTCGATTGCAATCTCAAAGTCGTGACTCATCCCCATTGATAACTCTCCGGGGAGATCGCCGAAGTGGCCCTTAAGTTTTAGCTCGTCGCGCAACTCGCGCAGTGTTTTGAAAAACGGCCGCGCGCAATCCGGGTTTTCGAAATACGGGGGCAAGATCATTAGTCCGATCAGTCGCAGTCGCTTATAGGATTTGATCTCCTCCAACAAGTCGGGCAGTTCCCCAGGATCGATTCCGGTTTTTCTTTCCTCCCCGCCAAGTTTGATCTGAACAAGTACCGGAAACTCGTCCCTTCCCTCTTCAGTGCATACACGCTCCAACCGGCGTGCCAGCTCAAGCGAATCGAGCGAATGCAGGTAGTCGAAAAGTGTAACCGCGCGGCGCACCTTATTTGCCTGGAGATGACCAACGAGGTGCCACCGCGCAGCGTTGCGTCCCAGGGTAACGATTTTTTCTTCGGCTTCCTGAATTCGGTTCTCGCCCAGATCGGTAATGCCTATGTCGAGCGCCCTCCGTAACGTTTCGGCGGGGTGGGTCTTGCTGATCGCAATCAAAGTTATCTCTTCCGCGCGCCGGCCAGTGCGCTGCGCTGCCGTAGTGATCCTTTGACGGACGTTCTCTAATCGTTCATTTATGGATTGCTCTGAGGCTGGATTGTTTGCCATTTCTCGGACAATGAAATTGACCCAAAACTATAAGACTATGCCGGCAAGAATTGTTCGATACTCACGATAGCAGATCAAATCGTGGGTTGCATCGGCTAAGTGTCACGCAAATGATGTAAGTGCGCCCGATAGTATTCCGGTTAGGCGCTTTGCGGCGCGCAGGTCGGGAGTCTAGCGTCGTTGGCACGATGATTGTTGCGCAATCCAGTAACTCTCCTCGTTTTTGGACAGTACGTCAAAAAATTCAGGAGGATTTTTTATGCCACGTTCAGATAGAGGCCGGCGAAATTTCGTCGTGCTGATGCTAATGACTTTTGTTTTGGTCGCCATCGTTCCGGCGACATCGTTTGCGGGAGACCGAGGTCGCCGCCACGCTCGCGGTCGCGATCAAAGTTGGAAGTGCGGGCGGTTCATAAACTGCCACGACGCCCGCGACGGCCGTAGGGACAGGCGACGGCGGAACGTCTTTGACGACCGGCGAGATAATCGCCGGTGGAATACTCGCTCCAGAGACCATCGTCGTTGGAACCGCTTTGACAATGACCGGCGGTGGAACAATCGATTTGAGAGTCGACGCTCACGCAGTATGTGGTCACGTGATATGCGCTGGAGGCGAAACTAATTTACCGACAACCGACTCGTCCGAGTAGCACCGAATGCTGGAGGTAACTTTGGTTACACTCGATTCCAGAATCGATACGAACATCTCCAGCCTTCGGTGCTAATGATCAGTTTTGCCGTGCAACTTCTGCATTCTTGACAGCTTCTAACCCCATTCGCATAATGCAAACCTTAATCGCGGATGTGGCGGAACTGGCAGACGCGCAGGTCTCAGAAGCCTGTGATGGTGACATCGTGGAGGTTCAAGTCCTCTCATCCGCACCAAATAAAGATTAAAGCGAGCCTGTTGTTAACAAGGCTCGCTTTTTGTTCGTCAACATATTGGAACCAAAGCCACTCTGTGGCGTATTTCAAGTTGAGTCTCCCGCTCGACCAGAAGTGTTTCTTACAAAGTCGTATCAAAAAAAGTTTTTAGGGGGTTGAAATGAGCGCTGAGGCCAAAACTATCGAGCCGGGCAGAGACCGTGTGACCCAGGGGCCAGCAAACAACGCAGAACGTTACGCGTTGAGAATCGCTGACAAACCTGAGCGAAGCTCGGTGCAGCGGTTGATTGACCTTACAACTTCCCTGCTGCGTGAGGCCCAGACTCTTGCAGGCGACAAAGCGCTGGCTGACGAATCCCAACGCTTGCAGGCGCTCAACTTTGCTGAAGGGATTGATTTCTTCGATGAGGTTAAGCAGTTTGAGACCAGCCTCATCAAGCTCGCGCTGGCAAGGACAGGCGGGCATCAGGCTCGGGCCGCGAAGCTTCTCAACATCAAACCGACCACACTAAACTCGAAAATCAAGCTCTACGATATTCAGTATTGAGCACTGGCTCGCTGGATCCGGAAGCGTAGCGCAAACTGTTAGTTTGCGGACCGTTCGTTACAATCAACGCTGAGGGAATTCCAACGATCCGCAAACTAACAGTTTGCGTTACCCTTTAGTTAACTGCCTGTGACGCGCTGTCAGCGAGGGCCTCACGCCCGTCTGACACGACAAGCTGTTGCTCATCAAACAGATTTGAATTAACCAGAGTTTGCACCCAATACTGCCCTGCCGCCGGAAACGTAACGTTTACGAAGAAACTAATATTGTCAGCATGACCCCCGGGCGTGATCTCGAAGCTGGTCGGCTGCGAGACAACAATCGGATGCTGACGATCGGGCGTAAGTATCCTGACCTCGGACAGGTGCGTACCTTCACCTCGCCAATGATTTACCACCGCAAATTTTATTAGCGATACCGGTACCTGTTGCACCATGATGTTTTGGAAGACGCCCATGAAGGAGAGTTTGTTGCCCGCTTCGAGCCGAACGTCGTCACAGAACAGGGTGTAAAGAAGCTCAAGTTTAGAACTGTCGGGTTCCTGCGTTGTCATTTTTTCTCCAATCGCAATTCCGGTAAATCGTCCGCGTTAGATGTAACTCTCGTTTAGAACACGGACTTGTCCGCCCGCGGCGGGCACAAGTGCCCTATCTAAACGGAGCATCTACTCGGAGTGCTTGTCCTACAACATCTTCTTAAACGTTTCTTCGTCGACCACTGTAACACCCAGGGCCGTTGCTTTATCAAGTTTGGAACCCGCTTCTTCCCCCGCCACAACGTAATCCGTCTTTTTGCTGACTGACGATGCCACCCGGCCACCCCGACTCTCGATCGCGGCCTTGGCTTCGTCACGTGTGTAAGCTTCGAGTGTTCCAGTCAAAACAAATATTTTCCCGGCGAATCTATCATCAGAAGGCCCGGCTGCCTTTCGCATTTCCGTGCGCACACCCGCCAATGTTAACCGCCGGCATAATTCGAGATTCCCCTCGTCATCAAACCAATCGCGTACGCTCTCCGCTACCGTCAAACCAATCTCAGGCACGTCGTCGAGCTCTTCCACAGTAGCCTTACTCAACTTCTCCAGCGAACCGAACTGTCTGGCGAGAGTCGTGGCCGTTCGGTCGCCGACATGTCGCAACCCAAGTGCATAAATCAAATTCGGAAGGTCGCGCTCCTTGCTCGCTTCGATTTGGGCCAGCAGATTTGAGGCGGACTTGGTGGCCATTCTCTCAAGGCCGGCAATGTCTTTGAGCGTCAATTTATAGAGATCGCCGGCATCATGGACTTTCCCGCTTACGACAAACTGGTCAACCAGCGACTCTCCCAGGCCCTCGATGCGCATCGCGCGACGTGACGCAAAATGTAACAACCGCCCCTTGAGTTGGGCCGGACAATCGGCAGCAACGCAGCGTGAAACTACTTCGCCCTCAGGCCGCGAAATCTCTCCGCCACACACGGGACACTTTTTGGGCATCCGGAAAGGCTTCTCTGTGCCCGTACGCTTCGACTCGATGACTTTTAAAACCTTCGGGATAACGTCGCCGCCCTTTTCAATCAAAACCCAATCGCCGATGCGGATGCCCAGCCGCTTCACTTCATCGGGGTTGTGCAAGGTAGCGCGCGAAACCGTCGTCCCGGCGAGGCTCACCGGCTCGAGATTGGCAACCGGGGTTAATGCTCCAGTGCGTCCGACCTGAACACTAATCTTCAAGACCTGTGTGGTGGCTTGTCGCGCCGCGTACTTATAAGCAATGGCCCACCGCGGCGCTTTATTAGTCGCGCCAAAATCCTCTTGAAGCGCGGTGGAGTTTACTTTCACCACCAGGCCGTCGATTTCATAATCCAGATCGTCGCGCTTGGCTTCCATCCTTCCGGCGAAATCAATCACCTCTTCGATCGAGCCGCACAATTCCCGCAACGGATTAATTCTGAAGCCAACTTTTTCCATCCAATTGAGCGATTCCCAATGCGTCGCGAAAGGCTTACGTCCTCCGGCGATCAAATCGTAGGCAAACATGTCCAACTTGCGGGCGGCCACTTTCCTTGAGTCCAATTGCCGAATAGTACCTGCCGCCGCATTGCGCGGGTTTGCAAGTCGCGGCAGGCCGAGCTCCTCCTGCTCTGCGTTGATTCGCTCAAACATCTTTCGCGGTATGAAAGCCTCGCCTCTCACCTCAAACTCGTTGGCCACAGGTTTAACCTTTGCACTCAATTTCAGCGGAATACTGCGAATGGTCCGCGCATTCTGGGTGACGTCTTCACCGATACGACCATCACCGCGCGTTACACCTCGCGCAAGAACCTGGTTTTCATAGTGGAGAGAGAGCGACAACCCATCGATCTTCATCTCGGCAACGTATTCGAGCGACCGGCCCTCAGCCAGACGTTGGCAGCGCTGATCAAAAGCTCGCAGCTCATCGATGTTGTAACTGTTATCGAGGGAAAGCATCGGGTGGCGATGGACCACTTCGGAAAAAGACTCCGCTGGGCGGCCGCCGACGCGTTGTGTAGGACTATCGAGGGTTATGAGATCTGGATTCTGTTGTTCCAGCTCTTGAAGTTTCTCGAGCAGGAGATCGTATTCCTTGTCAGAGATTTCGGGATTGTCCTGAACGTAGTAAAGCTCCTCATGATGCCGAATCTCTTCTCTGAGCTTTTCGATTTTCTTTGAAACTGTCTCGGCTCTGGCCAACCTTGCTCCTCCGATTGGGCGAACTCGTGCGGCTTGCCGCCGCACAGTGCGGAAAGGCTGAGCCTTTCCGTAAGGCATACTTCTAATTATTTTCCTGATGCTGAGCCTCAGGAAAATGAGGGACTAAACGGCTTGCGGAAAGCCATAGGCTTTCCGCACTGTGCGGCGGCAAGCCGCATCTGGGATGCCAAGAGTTGACGTCAAAAAATCCCTTGATCCATCAACCCCGGGACACCACTGCTCGCCCCTCACGAATACCGCTGGTCTTCGCTACGCCACTCGTCTTAGGTACCTTCTGCTCGGCCAGATTGTGTATCACTCGGCCAATGAACTTTATGCTCTGTAGAAAATCGTCCAGCCTGATGTTTTCGTCTGGTCCATGCGGATTGGAACCGGAGTAACTGATGCCGAAGGAAGCTACCGGAGTCGGCGGTGCTGAAGCGCCGCAAACCGCGCCCACCGGGCCGCTCGATGGGTCCATCGGATACACCAGTGGCGCCACACCATAAACTTCAGAAGCGGCGCCAATGACCGAACGCGCCACGATCGAGCTGGCTGAGGACTTTGCCAGCGGAGCATTGCCCAGTTCGATAATCTCGATGTCCTTGAATCCACGAATGTCCAAATGCGCACGCAGAAGTTCCAGGACTTTTGGTGGTGTAAGGTCGGGCACCAGACGGAAATCCAGTCGAGCGATTGCTACACTCGGAAGTACTGTTTTTATTCCAGCCTCGGTGTGGCCTGTCTGAATACCGCAGATCGTACAAGTTGGACCAAAAATATGTTCTTTAACGAGTGCCGCTCCTTTCATTGAACGCACCCACCCGCCTATCCGAAATTCGCGTTTGAGACCGGGCTCGTCCAGCTCGATCGACTTGAGCACCTCCGCGTCCTCTTCGCTTATGGGAGCTATCTGCGAAGAAAACCCGTCAATAGTAATCACGCCCTTGGGCGAGGTAATCGTGGCCAGCGCCTGGACCAGTCGCCACGCCGGGTTCGGAACGATAGCACCCCACTTTGAGTGCAGATCGATGCGCGCCCCGTGGGCACGGAGTTCGACAAACTGGATGCCTTTGAAACCGAGGCTGATGACCGGCCGTTCTTTGGTGTCCTTATAACCCTCGTCCCAAATGCAACCTTCCGCAGACAGCATCTCAGGATTCTCCGCGGCGAAACGGTATAGGCTGGGACTACCCAAACCATCTTCCCCTTCCACGAAGAACCTAATAGAGACAGGTAACTTGCCAAACGTTTTTTGGTAAGCCTCGATCGCTGCCAAACGCGCCAGCAGATCTCCCTTACTGTTAGCGGCTCCGCGAGCGTATAGCTTGCCGTCAGTGATACTCGCCGCGAATGGACCCACGGACCATTCGCTCAAATGTCCTACAGGCTGCACGTCATAATGTCCGTAGATTATGAACTTCCGGGGTCCGTCGCCGCATTCGCCGTAAATGATTGGATACCCAGTACCTACTCGGAATGAACGCGTACCGATACCGACGCGCTGCATCATCTGCTCGACTGTTTCGGCGATCGCACGCATGCCCGTGCCTCTTGCAGCGACTGAAGGCATGCGACACAGTTGCTGCAAGCGCTCCGCGAAGGAACGCGCGTGTCGATCCACATATCGATCGTAACGGGAAAAGCTCATTGATCTACTTCAGCCAATCAAAGCCTGGGGTTCGTAAAGCAAATAGCGCGGCTGGGCGGTCGACCGATCAAAGCCGGCGCAAATTAACCCTGCTGAAAACGCACTGAGAAACTCACCGCGAACACGTTCCATCTCCTGTCTTGCCTTGCCTCTATCCGATTTCACTAAGGCGGTCCACTTTGACGGAATCGCGATCGTCCGCTCCGGGCTGGTTGGAATTTCATCAGGTTCACCTGAAGCGAATTTTTCGACGCGCCGTGCTCGCAGCTTCCACTCAGCAAACAACCGATCGCTATCGATTCCCGTGCCGCCGGTAGGTGCGGGGCTAACCGGATAATCTGTTCCGTAAAAATTTTCCGCGTAGCTGCGAACGGTGACTCCGAGCCGGTTGAGATTGAAGTAAGCGTTACGCGCCTGCATCGGATCCCATGTCCACTTGATGTAGGTTCGTCCTTCCTCCAAAGCACGGGAGCGCTGGCTCCATTTGAGCCGCGCGCCCACGCCTTTATTTTGATATTCCAGGGCTACCGCCATCATGTGCGAGTACCCAAAGATTTCTTTCCCATCACGAACACCCGTCAAATGGTGAACAAAGCCGACCAACCGATCTCCGCTGAAGGCACCCAGCGTCCAGCCCCCGGCTTGTCGCGAAACAATCAAGTGGCGACGCGGCGATATCTCCAGGTCAGGAAGTCCAAACACCTCGCGCTGAAGAAGTACACAGTTATCAAGCTCCTCCGTCGAGGTGCATTCTCGAATAACGATATCGTCCATGGAGTTCGTGGTATTAGCTGACTAAAATTACCGGCTGATTCGTAGCGTCCGTTTAGAGTGCGGACTTGTCCGCCCGAGGCGGGCACAAGTGCCTGAACTAAACGGGAAACGTAATACAACGGCGAAACGCCCGGCACCTTCCTTGTCGCCGACATGACACTGGGCCTGTGACAGATTTTATGCTTTAGGTGGTCCAACGGGAAGTTGAATTAGTGTCCGCAAACCGCCTGTCTCACGTTCCTGCAGACTGACGCTACCCTTCATCACTTCAAGCAAGCGTCTCCCGATAATTATGCCTAACTCGTTGAGGTCCGTCTTGCCGGCTTGCGTTGTTTCATCCGGATCGAAAACTCTTGCAATGTCTTCAACCGGCTCCCCCTGATCCTCCATCTTAATATTCAGATAGCAGTCGTTAAGATCGAGACGGACCTTGACGAGGTTTCCTTCGCTGCTGCGGCTGACCGCCCACGCAAGGAAAGTGTAAAGCACCTGACGGAGCCGGCCCTGATCCGAAACTATGGAAGAGATTTCCGGGGCCACTTCCCACTCCAGCCTGACTTCATTCTTCTGGGCATAACGATCCACTGCCGCGCACACATCGCTCACGGTGTCGGGCAGGGAGAACTCGTGAAGAAACAACTCCGCGGGCCCCGCCTCCAAACGCGACATGTCTACCAGTTGATTCAGACTTGTGAGCAATTGGTGTCCCGAGTTTTGAATCTTCTGGCAGAAGCGCCGCTGGGCTTCGGTCAACTTCTCCTGATCCAGAAGGATTTCGGTGAATCCCAGAATTGACGTCAGCGGCGTGCGTAGTTCGTGCGACATGCGCGCCAGAAAGAGGGAGCGATAATGCGAAACGTGCCGCAGCTCTCGATTCGCTTCTTCAAGTTCCGACTTTCGCTGCTTTAACTGCTCAATCAGATGAGCAACGCGCTCGTCGTCAGGTTGCCCCACAACGGCCACTTCAGTGCTCGTATTCAGTTCGCGCACCTTCTTCTCTGCCATGAGATCGATGGATGGCCAGACGTCGAAGCGCCTCGCTCCTCGTTGCGACTACTTTATCTGTTCGGGAAGTTCAATATAAGACTGCATTAAACGAGTGTCAAAGCCTTGCTTCTTTTTTAACTAAATCGTGCGTTATCATGCTCCGCTAACAAGGTGCGGACTTTTCGAGTCGAGTCCAGGGGAAGTTCAGAGTTCAAGCTTTAGCTTGCGTCTTGCCGCGCGCAAAAGCACAACCTGAAGGTTGAACTCTGAACTACTAGCCCGCAGGGGCAGCGGATTGCATGAAAGGTAAACTTAGCGATCAACCATTGGTGGAACTCATTCGTGAGGTATCTTCCA
Organism: Pyrinomonadaceae bacterium; assembly: GCA_041748795.1. GTDB lineage: Bacteria > Acidobacteriota > Blastocatellia > Pyrinomonadales > Pyrinomonadaceae > PSRF01. The sequence continues at coordinate 3,711 of JBGTCM010000073.1, read as the reverse complement.
AGGGTTTATCTGGAACATTAAGGCTCCAGCAGGAGCGCGTCCAGTCTGCCGTCTATTTTGAAGAAGGCCAGCTTGTTTTTGCCGCCTCAAATCTACGTACCCTTCGCTTACGTGCATATCTTGAAAAGGCAAACCTGGTAAGCAAACACGAACTCGAGAGAGTTGGTAGGCCGGTAGCCGATTTGCGCCTGGCCGCGAATCTGCACTCAGCCGGAATTCTTACCGGTGAACAGGTCAATACACTGCTGGCGAACGTAGTCGGTGACGTCCTGCGAGTCGTCTTATTGTGGGAGGCGGGCACCTGGGAGTTTGACGAACGCGCGCGTATCAACGAGTCGTTCCGCGTAAGCGTCGATGTTCCTAATCTATTGCGGGAAGCTTCACACCGGATGCCTCTCAAACTTATATCGTCGCGCTTCCGCAATCCCAACGAGACGTTTACACGCGCGACAATGGTTTCCAAAATCAAAGATTTCCTTCCCACCGAAAGCTTCATCCTGTCGCGCCTGGATGCGCCGATGAAGCTTGCTGAGCTGGTTTCCATAAGCGGACTGCCAAATGTCGAGGCACATCGAATTATTTATGGCCTGGCTTTGAGTGGGTTCCTGACGCGTGAGCATTGGCAAAATGCGTTTCGCACAGACGCCGCCAAGCCGCCTAAGGAGCAAGCACGGGACAGCGCACTCTCCACCAGCAAGTTTGAGAAGCCCGACGAAGATACGGACCTTCAGCAGTTTCTCCAACGCGTAACCAACGCCAGCGACCACTATGAACTTTTTGATTTGCCGTTGAGGGCCGACACCTCAGAAATTAAAGATGCTTACTACGGAGTGGCGCGACGCTACCATCCAGATCTGTATCACTTGAAGTCCGGCACTTCGCTTCACAATGACCTGGGGTCTGCATTTGCCCGCGTGACCCAGGCTTACGAAACATTGATGAATCCCAACACGCGTGCCGCTTACGACAGCGCCCTTGAAAGGGCGCGACAATTCAAACTGTCGGCAGAAAAGGCGGTCGCAGCTGAGGAACCCGAGTTTGAATTTGCGGATGGAGACGACGATGGAGGTCCGGAACACAACTTCCGTGAAGGGTTTGCGGCATTCCAGCAGGGCCGGATTAATGCCGCTATTAATCACCTTGCCGTGGCGGCTCGCCATGCGCCAAACGAAGCGCGATACCGTGCTTACTACGGAAGAGCACTGGCCGCCAGCGAAAGGACCCAACGATTGGCAGAAGTTGAGCTTCAAGCCGCGGTGAAACTTGACCCGACGAACGCCACCTACCACACGCATTTGGCCCAGTTGTATTTAGACCTGGATTTTCACAACCGGGCACAAGCGGAGTTGGAGCGCGCATTATCGTTGGATCCAAATAATGCCACCGCAAACTCGTTACGGCGCAAGCTTCAGAAGTCGAGGAAAACCGGGTGAGCGGGAGGCTTATAGATTACAAGCTTTAGCTTGCGTCGTTGGACAGGAGCGCCTTGGAAAGTTTGAATGGGAGTACAAAGACGCAACCTGAAGGTTGAACTCTAAACCACAAGCCCGTAGTTCAGAGTTCAAGCTTTAGCTTGTGTCGTCGTGGCCGCGACGATGCAACCTGAAGGTTGTACTCTGAACACCTGTTGCTGAAAATTTCACCGGGAAAGAGACCAGATGGCCGCAATAGAAAGTGATAGTGACAAACATCGCGTAGCCCGTGAGGCTTACCTGCAGCTGGCCGCGGCCGCGGATGAATTTGAGCAGTACGCCCATCCGCATGCGGCGCGTATTGCCGCGATCGCCGATCGGATTGGCGAGCAGTTTCACCTGGCGCCGCAAGATCGCAGGTCTTTGCGACGCGCAGCTTACATGCACGACCTCGGCGAAGTGGCGATGGAACGAGATTACATTCAGAGGGCCGGACCGCTGACAGATGAGGAACGCGACGACTTGTCGCGGCATCCCGTTATTGGCGAGCAAGAGGCAGCCCGCGCAAGTGCCGATCGCGCCGTCCAGCTTTTGGTGCGCTGGCACCATGAATGGTGGAATGGTTCGGGCTATCCGGATGCGCTGCACCAAAACGAAATACCACTGGCCGCCCGGATTCTTAGGGTTGCAGACTCTTACGCAGCCATGACTGACGCGCGGCCTTTCCGTGCGGCACGGAGCGAAAAGTATGCGCGGCAGGCTATCATCGAAGGCGCGGCCATCGAGTTCGATCCCGCAGTAGTCAGTGTTTTTCTTTCGTTGGGGAAGTTTGACGAATTGCGCTCGTTCGCGCGCGATGAGGCAGAAGGACCGCCGACAGTCGCGGAGGATAATAGGCCCGGGTTGTTCTCATCGTTTATGAAGTGAGCGTAACAACTTACGGATCGACAGAGCGCGTGAAATCGGGGCAGTAGCCCGACCGTTAGGGAGGGCGTTCGCTCGCGCCTGAGCCTTCCTAAGGGCCCAGCTAATGCCTGTTCAAGGAATCTCTCGATTATGTCTTACATTGCGGCAACATTTCCGAATGGTTGGTTAAACTTCGAACTGAGCGTCCTGCGGCGATTGAAGTTTTCCTCTATTGCGCTTCCCTTCACCGGTGAGCCGCACTTCTCTATGCAGATGAAGCAGTGGAATGTTCGGGTGGCGGCCAACGACCCCATGGTTTGGGCCTACACAAAGGCTACTGCCCTCGTGGAAAACAATTCCGAACAACTCAGCGATGCAGACATCAATTCGATAGTTGAGGACGCATACGTTCCCCACGATCGTTTGGACAATCCATCCCTGCTGCGCTGGTTTAATGAAACTGACGCCTGGTGGTTCGACACAGTACGATTTAATTCGGAAGGCCTGTCGACAGAATACAAGCGGGCGCTTGCTTTAACCCTGGGCATGATGGTTGGCGACTACGTGCTTTCCTTTGATGACGAGACGCGACACCTGCGCGAACCGCTATCGCTCTCGCGCATGTTCCGGCAGTTGGCGGAGACCTTGCGCTTCCCGCCGGGAAACGCAATGAGAAATCAGGCAACAAACCAGGACGTTCGCGCCTTCGTTGCTGAAAGGCGGTTAACCGACTTGTTGTTCCTGCGATTGCCGGTTCCTGCCGAGCCTGCAAACGCGCAGCAGAAGCCGGCAGCGTGGCGCGAAGAATGGCTGCAGGGTCGTGATTATTTCTGGGAGGAACTGGAGAAATCTCGTGCGGGAAGACTTGGGTCCCGCGTACAAAGCAAACAACAGTATCTGGGCTTTGTTGAAGATCTTCTTCACACAGCGGCACACATTCCCAACTGGGCCATCGCGCACACTGAGAATGGCTTTATTTCGGGCGAAGAATTGGTAGAAGTGGTGGGACGGGTGCGCAGAGTCGACTCAGTTTACACAAAAGATTTCTCGGACCTGCTGGGTGTTCGCGCCACCATTGTGACCGCTACAAGCTGAGTCAATCCTTGGAACAATCCGCAGATTACGCAGATTAGAGAAACAGCTGGCAAAGGTAAGAGCCCTTAAAACGCTGTTTAGAAAATCTGCTTAATCTGCGGATTAATCTTAAGTCAGACGAGGTCGACAAACCTGTACCCAACGCCTCTGACCGTGAGAAGGTGTTGCGGCTTTGACGGATCTTCCTCAATGTATTTGCGCAGCCGGACAATGAAGTTATCGATCGCGCGTGTGTCTGTATCTTCGTTCAGGCCCCAGACGTCTTCCAAAATCGCCTTCCGGGAAACGACCTTGCCTT
>JBGTCM010000072.1:0-6514 GCA_041748795.1 Pyrinomonadaceae bacterium | reverse complement strand
ATCTAAAATGCCTCTGCTTTCAGGTCCTGGACGCAAGGTCGCTTTTAGTCTGACACCGCCGCTTTTTGCCGGCGGACTCTTGACCGTCGTGCTTTATCGAGCCGGCCTCACTGACGCGATTCCTGGACTCTGGTTGTTGCTTTATGGAACCGGAGTGGTCACGGGCGGGATGTTCTCCGTCAGCGTTGTTCCTTTGATGGGTCTCTGTTTCATGGCGCTCGGCGCTGCCGCTTGCCTGGCCCCGACGGGCTTGGCAAACTGGTTTATGGCAGCAGGCTTTGGCGGGTTACATGTCATTTTTGGAATAATTATCGCGAGGAAATACGGTGGCTAAACCAGCAGCAATCAAACACACAACGCCTAAGAAACGGGAAACTGCCGGCTCCGCTTTGCACGAGGCGCGCGCTAAGGCACGCAGTGCGCCGGCAGCGCTCGATCGTTTGATTCACGAGCGGATGCGCCTGGGAATTGTCAGCGCATTGGCCGCAAATGAATCATTGACGTTCAACGATCTCAAGAGTTTGATGGATACAACAGACGGAAACCTCAGTGTGCACGCTCGTAAGCTGGAAGACGGCGGTTACATTACCTGTACCAAATCGTTCGAAGGACGTGTGCCGAAATCCGAATACAAATTAACTGCGGCTGGCCGTCGTGCGCTTGAAAGTTATTTGAGTCATATGGAGGCGCTCATTCATCAAATGCGGAACAGTTAATTAAATTTTTTTGCCGCGTCACTTTGCGATGCAAAGAACTTTAACTAACTGCCGGGCCGGGGCGTTTCGGACGAAGCTATGGAACATTACGACGTGGTTATCGTGGGCGCAGGTCTTGCCGGCTTGCAGTGTGCCAGGCTGCTTGGAGAACGCGGGCTTCGCGTTCTGCTTGCGGATCGGAAGAAGTCGTTGGACACGTCGATCCATACCACCGGCATTTTTGTCCGTCGCACTCTCGAAGATTTCCCAATACCTGAGGATTGCCTGGGACCAGCAGTCAGCAACGTAAGTCTGTATTCGCCCGCACGCCGTCGAATGGACCTGGTTAGTCCGCACGAAGAATTCAGGGTCGGCAGGATGGGCCCGCTCTACAAACGCTATCTGGAACATTGTCTGCGCGCCGGCGTCATCTGGATGCCGGAGACGAGTTACGTTGAGCATACCGCTGCCCGGTTATCAGAACGGAAAAGCAGGGATCAACAGGGGAACCGGATACTCGTTCGGCTCGACCGATTGGGCGCAGCACGCTGGGTGAGTGCACGCTTCCTGGTGGGCGCTGACGGCGCAAACTCGCGCGTCGCTCGTGACCTGCAACTCGACCTTAATTGCGAGTGGCTGGTCGGCGTGGAGGATGTACTCACAAACGTTCCCCTAAACGGACCGCCTCGGCTGCATTGTTTTCTCGATCCTAAAATCGCGCCCGGTTACCTCGCGTGGGTAGCGCACGACGGCTTGGAAACACATATCGGCGTGGGAGGATACGCCTCGAGGTTTGATCCACTGCGCGCTCTGGGCCACTTTCGATCGAGCTTACATGGAATTATTGATCTGAGTGAAGCGAACCAGTTGGAGCGTCGAGGGGGCCGCATTCCGGTGGGCGGGGTCTTGAAAAATATTGCCAACACCAGTGGACTTCTTATTGGTGACGCCGCTGGAGCGGTCTCCCCGCTGACCGCAGGCGGGCTCGATCCATGTATGCGGCTGTCGACCCTCGCGGCGAAAGTGATTGCCAGGTATCTGGAGACTGAGAACGCTGATGTATTGAAAGCTTATTCGGGAGAATTGTTTCGCGCCCGATTTTCCTCGCGGCTTTGGATGCGACGCGTGATTTCAAATGTTCGTCAGCCTGCGTTGCTCGAGATGGCTTGCGCCGGCATGCGGCTTCCGGTCCTTAACTGGTTCGCCTGGCACGTCTTCTTTGGACGCGGGTCGTTTCCGGACGTCAACCTGCAACTGGCGTCGCAAATTGCCCGGTGAGCGTTCAACGTGTCGTTGAGTTTCGCGGATCGATGTAGCTATTCACACGCGGTTTCTGTGGCGTTCCACATTGTCGAGATGAGCAGGGCAGTTAAAGATGGGAACAACCGGGGGTTTTTAGGAACGGGAGTCCCACCACTTTAATCTGACTTTCTATAGGAGCTTCGAAATGACCAAACGAATTATCGCGATCGCTTTTATCTTTGTCTGCACATCGGTAGCCTGGGCGATTCTTGGCGGCACCATCTTCGCTCGAACATACGACTCCGCGGCCACTGCTAACGACAAGGTGACCTCCACCTGGGGCGCGCCACAAAACCAGGCGCCGCCCACGGCAACTTTTACGCGAATTGTCCCGAGGTCGGAGGAGATATTCGAGAACGGCAAAAAGATCGCGAGGACGATAAACGATGAAGTAATTGTTCCACTGCCGTTGGAAAGCAGCGCGGTTGATGTGGCCCTGGATCTTGAGCACAGGCAAAAAGGGCTACTCTGGTACAGCACCTATAAAGTTGGCTTCTCAGGCAACTACGCTTTTCGCAATACCAGCGATAAAGAAGAGACAATTAACTTCACATTGAATTTCCCGGCATCAAAAGCGATTTATGATGACCTGGTATTTACAGTTGACGGCGCGCCGCTAATCACTACGAACCAAGCAAATGCTGCGTCGGGTTCGATCAAGATTCCGGCCGGACAAGTTTCCCAATTGGCGGTCGGCTACAAGTCTCAGGGTCTCAATGAGTGGCGTTACAGTTTTGGAAACAACGACGTCGCGCAGGTTAGAGACTTTAGTCTCAACATGAAGACTAACTTCAAAGACATAGATTTCCCCGACAACACTCTTTCTCCTTCTGAGAAGTATGAAACCGGCGATGGTTGGGATCTCCGGTGGTCTTCAAAGAACCTGGTTTCGGGTTATCAGATAGCGATGGTGATGCCGGAGAAGCTCCAGCCCGGGCCTTTGGCGGGTCGCATCAGTTTCTTCGCCCCCGTCTCTTTGTTCTTCTTTTTCTTTATCATGCTGATCATCACCACGATGCGGGGCATCGAGCTTCACCCCATGAATTACTTCTTTCTTGCGGCGGCCTTCTTCTCGTTTCATTTGCTACTCGCATACCTCGTGGATCATGTTTCGATCCACCTGGCATTTGCAATTTCCGCCGCCGTTTCGGTCTTCCTGGTGGTGAGCTACCTGCGTCTTGTAGTCGGACTGCACTTCGCGAGCCGCGAAGCTGCCCTGGCGCAGTTTGTTTACCTGGTGATGTTTTCCTATGCGTTCTTCCTCAAAGGCTTCACCGGTCTGGCGATTACCACAGGCTCCGTCGTGACGCTATTTGTAGCAATGCAAGTCACTGGAAAAATTCGCTGGGCAGACAGGTTTACGCTGAAACCGATTGAGCCACCGACCGCGGAACTAACATAACTGTTAACAAGAACCCTTCCTCATTCGTCTACGTTTGTGAAGACAGGCTCGTAGTGTCCCTTCGGCTGAGGCCCGTAGTTCAGAGTTCAGCCTTCAGGCTGTCTTTCGCAACTTGGAATTGGGGGCAGTAGCCCGACCGTCAGGGAGGGCGTCTGACATCAACCGGACGCCCTCCCTAACGGTCGGGCTACTGCCCCGAGCCGGGCCGATTTAATTGAACTTTTCGTACGTTCTTTGTCGTAAAGCCTTATTGCGCCCGGAGTTTTTCCATTTACCATCATGCGAGCTTTTTTCTCTTTTTATGTCGACGCTTTGAAGATCGCCCTGCAGTCGATTTTTGCCCACAAACTCCGAGCTTTTCTCACCTTAATCGGAATCATCATCGGGGTCGCCTCGGTCGTGACTGTGGGCGCGTCGATTAGCGGGCTCAATACCTACGTGGTCGAAAAGGTAGCGAAAGTCCTTGGCAGCAACCACTTTATGATTGCCCGGATTGCCTCCAACGGACGCCTCTCCGACGACGAATTCGAACGGATGAATCGTCGCAACAAGAGACTCGAGTGGGACGACTACGAGTGGGTGCGAGACCATTGCAAGTCGTGCGCGGAGGTCGGAGCCGGAACCGGGGGAGGAACGGATCTCAGTCAGAACGGCATTCAGTTTCCGGGCGCAAGGGTTTTCGGTGTTACTGCCAACATGGTTGATATCGAAGACAAGACGATGGCCGACGGGCGTTTTATCTCCGCCGACGAAGTCGAGCGTTCGGCCATGGTCGTCGTTCTTGGCGGGGACATCAAGGACAAGTTTTTCCCAAACACCGACGCTATAGGCAAGACTTTAAAAGTGCGCGGACGGCCGATGCGCGTGGTGGGTGTGGAGGAAAAGCGCGGCTCCTTTTTCGGCGACTCATTCGACCGCCAAATCTACATACCGGTTACGACCCACATGCAAATCTGGGGACGCAACGGCCTGCAGATTCACGGCAAGGGCAAAAACCGAGAAGACTTTCACGATGCTATCGAGGATGCGCGCGTGGCGTTGCGCGTCAAACACCAGTTAAAGGGTAACGAGGAAGACGACTTCGGCCTGGTGGATGTGGAAGCGGTCAACAATCAAATCAATGAGTTTACCGCCAGCATCGCGATGGTGGTTGTGCCTATTACTCTCATCACATTGATCGTCGGCGGGATAGTGGTAATGAATATCATGCTGGTTAGTGTGACCGAAAGGACTTTTGAAGTTGGACTGCGGAAAGCAGTTGGGGCCACGAAGCGACAAATCCTGCTTCAGTTTCTGATCGAGTCAGCGATCCTTTGCGTTCTGGGCGGTGTGATTGGGTTGTTGCTGTCATGGGGAGTGACCACGTTGATTACGGCGCTGGCGTCCATAACCATGACCATCACGATTGGCTACATTTTGATGGCCATAGTGTTTTCAACGGTAATAGGAATGGTCGCCGGAATTTATCCGGCGTTTAAGGCGGCCCGACTGGATCCGATTTTGGCGCTGACGACCGCTAAATAAACAAGTGAAGTTGAAGTTACCAAAAAGTGTTTTGAAGGAAACGATCGGCATGGCGCTGGAGAGCGTCCGTGCGCATAAGTTCCGCAGCTTTCTGACGGTGCTGGGTATTGTGATTGGCGTGATGACCGCGATCACGATTGCTTCGATTCTCACCGGCATGCGGCAAAACATCGTTTCCATGATTGAAGAGTACGGCACGAACAATATCTATGCATTTCATCTTTCTACCGGCCCCAATCTGGGTGAAGACCGCTCCGAGAGAATGAGGAAACCGTTGACGGTGGACGACGCAGAAACGATTAAGGTACAGGCAAGTGCGGTCGAAGATGTGGCCCACGTGGCGGAAAATGTTGGGTACGGCGGTGGCCCTTTTGACGACAACATTATGTACAAGGGGCACAATTACCGCTGGGGAAACACCCAGGGTGTTTCGCCAAACTATGCGCATATCTCCAACATGGCCCTGAGAGAGGGACGCTTTATCACCGAGCACGACGATGCGCAACGCGCGAACGTTATGGTGATTGGCGTCAACGCTGCCGATGCTTTGTTCCCAGGCCAGAACCACCAAATCGCCGGCACGGAAGTGCGCATGGGTGGGTACAATTTCGAGATCATTGGAGTGCTGGAAAAAAGGAAAGCCGGGTTCTTTGGTGAGAATGAAGAAGACAATTCGGTAATAATCCCCTTCCGTACCGCGCAAAAAATCGCCCCGGCTAAGGGCCACCTGTTACTGGTAATCAAAGCGCGCTCGGGTCAAACGACGGAAGCGCTGCAACAGTCGGAAGAGATACTGCGCCGTCGCCGAAATAATAAGTTTGGGGAACCTAATAACTTCGACATCAAGACGGCCGACAAGTTTATCGAACAGTTCGATAGCATCTTCGCGATGGTCGGTTTGATTGCTATAGCGATTTCCTGTCTCGGCCTTCTGGTTGGCGGCATCGGGGTAATGAACATCATGCTGGTCAGCGTGACGGAGAGGACCAAAGAGATTGGTATCCGAAAGGCGATAGGGGCGCGTCGCAAAGATATTGTTCGCCAGTTTCTGTTCGAGGCTATGGCGTTGACGTTTCTCGGTGGCGCGCTGGGTGTAATTATCGCCATCGGCGTCAGCCAGCTCATCATGTTGCTGATTCCTGCATTGCCGGCAACTATTCCAGCATGGGCCGTGATTACAGGCCTGTCTGTCTCCATTGGTGTTGGTCTAATCTTCGGCGTCTGGCCCGCCCGCAAAGCCTCCCGTCTAGATCCAATCGAGTGCCTGCGCTACGAATAATCGTCTCCGATTTCTCATGAGTATTCGCTTGTGCGAGCACTGAACGAAAGACCTCAGCAGCTCCGCTACCTTCTACGGCACTACAGAAATCTCTCGCTAAACAGTCAATGTCTTTTTTGCCGGCGAGATTTTCTTCGCGGCTTTGCCGCCTGATGTGCGGAAGCGGCTATGCCCTTCCGTCAGCCGTTATTCAATGTTGGGGGCTACGCCCCAGGTCTGGAGGCATAGCCCCGATTATTCAGCGACCTTGCGGCGGGGCAAAGCCACCGCCGCACATCGGACGGCACAGCTGGTCGAACATGAATAATCACG
>JBGTCM010000071.1:0-7954 GCA_041748795.1 Pyrinomonadaceae bacterium | reverse complement strand
ACGACGTGGCCGGCAGCTCAATTGTAAAAGTGCTGCCCTTGCCTAATTGCGACGTGACTGTCACTTCGCCATTATGCGCGAGGGCAAGGTGCTTAACGATTGCCAGACCCAATCCCGTCCCTCCCATTTCACGCGAACGCGCGCGATCTACGCGATAGAACCTTTCAAACAATCTTGCGAGATGCTGGGACGGAATGCCTTCGCCGGTGTCTTCGACGATGATTCGGTCTGAGGAACGACCGAAGACCGGCGACGGATGACCGGCGCCAGAGGATTCTTCAGGCAGCCTTTCGTACTTGATGGTTACGTGGCCGTCGTCCCGGTTGAACTTAATCGCGTTGTCCACCAGGTTGGTCAACATCTGTTCGAGACGCCGCGCATCGGCGTAGACCGTGACATCAACGGGGACGGCGTTGATTACCGATACGCCTCTCGCGCCGGCGCTGGCGGTTAGGGATGAAACGACATCATTCACTATCGGATGAAGTTTGACCGGCTCAGCATTGACGCGCACGTTGCCCGCTTCAATGGCGCTCAACTCGAGGATGTCGTCTATCAAATGCTGCATCCTCGTGGCGCTCTTGCGGATGATAGGAAGAAACCGATCGCGGGCCTCGGCGTTTTCGATTGCTCCGGATTCAAGCGTCTCGACGAATGCGAGAATCGCAGTCAGCGGAGTCCGCAACTCATGAGAAACGTTGGAGAGAAACTCCTGGCGCACTTGTTCCAGCCGCTCGATTCGGGTGACGTCGACGAAAACGCCGAGTGCTCCGTGCGTCGAGCCCGCAGTTAAGTTGTCATTAGCGGTGCCGTTCGCGCTCCCGAGCGGAACTACACGGAGATCAAAGATCCGGCGCTCTGGTCCATAAGTCTGGATTTTCACACCGCTTCGTTCGATTCCTTTTAGCGCATCAAGAAAGGCGTCGTAGATGTCAGGGTTACGCGTCAATTCCGTCAGACGCAGCCCATCGAGTGGTCCACGCGTGGGATTGAACAAACGATGCGCGGCAGCATTTGAAGCAACAACTCGCATGTCTTTGTTTACTACCAGCAGACCTTCGCGCATTCCGACCATGGTCGCCTCAAACAGTTTGCCGAAAGCGAAAGTTTCAGCAGGCGTGTCGTCTGTGAGATGCGCCGCTTCCCGGAGCGCTTGCGAAGTTCTTCTGCCATGGACCACGAGGGACAATCCAATTGCCAGGACGAGTGCCGCGGCGACTGCACGTACGGTGAGGGATGGGATGAATAATGCGAGAACAATACCCAGAGCTGCTGCGGTAATTAAAAATGCGGTGCGCCTGGACATTAGCGTCTCGGTGTTAGGAACCGTGGTTTAGGTGATTAAGTCTTAGCCCGGAGGCTGAAGTCAAAATCCACCAAAACATTTTCATAGGTATTCAGCGTGGCTACTTTCCGACCGTTGCGCAACCGACAAACCGGTATCCCACGCCTACGACCGTCTCGATGCAATCCCCACAATCACCAAGCTTCTGCCGCAGGCGTCTGATATGGACGTCGAGCGTGCGAGCGTCGCCGTAATAACTGTATCCCCAAACGCTGTCTAAAAGCTGCTGGCGTGTGATGACCCGATCCGGGCTTCGTGCAAGTACCGATAACAACGTGAATTCCTTGTTTGTCAATTTAACTTTGGCGCCGTGGCAAACCACTCTGATGTCGTCAAAGTCAATGAGCAGGTGATCGTCTTCGTAGCTCTTTCCTTTGTTATCGTCAGTGCGACGCATGACGGCCCGCACCCGCGCCAGCAACTCGCGTATTGAAAAGGGTTTCGTGATGTAGTCGTCTGCGCCCAGGTCAAGACCCGCGACACGATCCGATTCCGATGCTTTCGCCGTCAACATGATAATAGGTGTACGACGCGTGAGGGGTTCGCGTCTGAACCTGCGACACAACTCGATGCCGCTCATGCCCGGCAACATCAAATCCAGGACAATCAATACCGGCGGTTCCTTCTCATTAAGCGCGGTGGTCAATCCCACCTCGCCCGTGGCCGCCATCGCGCACGCCCAACCTTCCCGTTCAAAGTTGTATTTCAAACTTTCAGCGATGTCAGGGTCGTCTTCGATGATGAGAATTGGTCGCTGCATGTTAGACCACAATCAACTGGTAGGGGCACTGGTCTGTGCAAACCCAGGCACGTGAGCCGCGCGAAGCGATTTCATTCGCACCGTGGCTTCAGCCCGGTGATTGCGACTTACCGAAATAATCTTGAACCGTTTCTAACGGTTTCTCGCGATTGTCGCCAACGAAAAAACCGTTCAAACGGTTTCCCTGATGTTTCCGTATCTTGAGCACCGGGCTGAAGCCGCGGTGTGAATGAGATCGCTCCGCGGATGAACGGTACTTTCAAACGGACCTGAGCCCACCCCGACCAGGCGCTCAGAAAGAGCGGGTCACTTGTAGTGCTTTATGAACGCGGCTTCTGCCATGTAAACGGTCAGCTCACAGATGTCGGTTACGTAGTCGCCGATACGCTCCAGGTGTTTAGCCACGAAGAGAAGGCGGGCGTTGCGCGTTGCCGTACCCGGCTCGGTCCCCATCAAGTCGATCAGCTTATGGAAAACATAATTGTAAAGATCGTTGATCTTTTCGTCGCTCTTAATTACCTCGCGGGCAGCGATTGCATCGCTCGAAGTGAAGGCGTCCAGGGCCGCTCGCAGCATCGCCAGCGCGTGTTCCGACATACTTCTGAGATCGGCAACCGCGGCCAACTCCGGCTCATTGTTGAGATCGATGGCCGCGCGAGCGATGTTGCAGGCATGGTCGGCTATTCGCTCCAGGACCGGCGCCATCTTGGCAACTGAAATAACGAAGCGGAGATCACGAGCCGCCGGTTGCCGCAAGGCAATAATATCTATGCACTGGCGATCAATTTCGACTTCCAGCCGATCGACTTTGTCGTCATTTTCAAGCACGACCCGCGCCAGATCGCTGTCGCGGTCTGTCAGCGCGTGCATCGCTCGATCGAGCGCCGTTTCAGTTTCTCCGCCCAGCAACAAAACCTTGTCACGAAGCGAATCCAGCTCGTCGTCAAGTAGCCTGTGGTAATCCATTTCCTTACTTCACCCAAACCTTCCAGTGATGTAGTCTTCGGTCACTTTCTCATCGGGATTGGTAAACATCTTTCCGGTAGGATTCACTTCAATCAGTTTACCCATCAGAAAAAATGCGGTGGTGTCGGAGACTCGCGCTGCCTGCTGCATGTTATGTGTGACAATCACAATGGTGTACTGCTTCTTTAGTTCAACAATCAATTCCTCAATCTTTGCGGTGGCCATCGGATCCAGAGCGGAGGCAGGTTCATCCATCAGCACCACGCTTGGTTCGATCGCCAACGCCCGTGCAATACACAGACGCTGTTGCTGGCCGCCCGACAGGCCAAGTGCGGACTGCTGTAAACGATCCTTAACCTCATTCCAAATCGCCGCTTGCTTAAGCGCTTGTTCTACACGCTCCTGCAGCTCGGTTTTGCTCGACGTCATCCGGTTAATCCGCAAGCCATAGGCAACATTGTCGAATATCGACTTCGGAAACGGATTCGATTTCTGAAACACCATTCCAACTTTTCTGCGTAGATCCACAACGTCAGTGCCGGGCGCATAAATGTCCTGCTCGTCAATCAAGACTTCGCCCTCAACCCGGGTCCCCGCAATGATATCGTTCATACGATTCAGCGTGCGCAGAAACGTCGACTTGCCACAACCCGATGGACCAATCAAGGCAGTAACGACGCGTTCCTGAATCTTGATGTTGATATCAAACAGCGCCTGTGATTTGCCGTAAAAGAAATTAAGGTGATCGACCCTGATTTTGGACGGCAGACTGGCGGTGTCAGCGCCTTCCTGCCGGTCGGGAGTCACGGGTTTTGGAGATAATGTTGTTGAAACTTGTGCTGACATGATTCTCAAATCCAAAAACCAAACCGCGTCGGTCCCGGAGGGACCTAACGTTTATAGGCCCAGTCTTCTGGCAATATTCCTCAGCTCCAGCGGAGCGGAATGTATTCGCCTTAGTCCGTAGAGGAGACATTGCGCTCCCCTGGAGCGCTACTCTTTTTACGTCACGCAGTCTATAAACATCCGGCTCCTCCGGAGCGAGCGTCGGCCACTGATGCGCCGTCGTTAGTTTAACCAAAGTGGCCCGTGATGTACTCCTCCGTTAACTTATTGGAGGGGTTCTCAAACATTTTCTTTGTGGAGGCCACTTCAACCAGCTCACCCAAATACATAAAAGCCGTCGAATCCGACACGCGTGCAGCCTGTTGCATGTTATGGGTCACAATTACCACGGTAACGTGCCGCTTCAAATCAGAAATCAAACTCTCAATCTTTCCCGTGGCAATCGGATCGAGGGCAGAAGTTGGCTCATCAAACAGCAACATTTCAGGCTCAGTAGCCAGCGCGCGCGCAATACACAAACGTTGTTGCTGTCCGCCCGAAAGAGCGTAAGCCGATTCGCGCAGGCGATCCTTCACTTCCTCCCAAAGCGCCGCTGAGCGCAGAGAGCGTTCGACCTGCTCGTGCAGTTCTTTGCCGCCCGTCCCACGCAAGCGCAGTCCAAACGCCACATTTTCGAAGATGGACTTCGGAAACGCGTTCGGTTTTTGGAAGACCATGCTCATACGCATGCGCATTTCCAGGGGATCGGTTTCCGGGCCGATTAAGTTGGTGCCACTCGGCTGGAGGATGATCTTTCCCTCATAGCGAGTTTCCGGATAAAGGTCGTGGATCCGATTGAAGCAACGCAACAAGGTCGACTTTCCGCATCCTGATGGTCCAATGATGGCTGTCACCTTGTTAGCGTGAAAGACCATGTTGATGTTTTTCAGTGCCTGGTGTTTGCCGTAAAAGAAGTTGAGTTTCTCTACCTCAGCCTTAATCTCCGGGGCGTCACCTACACGTGGACCGCTCGCCTCGGGAACTTCCGGGCTAACTTGAGGACGAGCGAGTTGTTCTCTAGTGGACATTACAATTAAGCGATCAAAAAGAGTGACGATCATGTTTTCGGGGCAGTAGCCCGACCGTTAGGGAGGGCGTGTCTGTCAATGCAAGCGAGCGCCCTCCCTAACGGTCGGGCTACTGCCCCTTTACGTTACCACTTGATGCGCTTGCGGACGCGGTAACGAATCATTATCGCTACTGCATTCAGCAGCAACGTCACCACAATCAGCACCAGACCTGCGCCGGCCGCATTCACGACGAAGTCCTGATCCGGCCGCGATACCCAATTGAACATCTGTATCGGTAACACTGAAAACGGCGACCCCAACCACTGGAAAGAAATAAACGGCGGTTGCGACTGAATGGGCGGCGGCGGCAGGAAAGCAATGAACGTGAGCGCACCGATAGTAATCAGCGGCGCAGTCTCACCAATCGCGCGAGACAGTGCAATGATAATTCCCGTCATCGTTCCGCCCAGTGAATAAGGCAAAAGGTGGTGCCTCACTACTTGCCACTTTGTCGAACCAAGCGCGTAAGCAGCTTCACGAATCCCTTGCGGTATTGTTCGCAGCGCTTCACGTGTAGCCACAATAACAATCGGAAGAATCAGAAAAGCGAGAGTTAATCCGCCGGTTAAAACGTTAGTACCCAGGCGAAATTGATAGACCAGCAGACCGAGCGCCATCAGGCCGTAGATTATTGAAGGCACACCGGCGAGGTTAGCTATGTTTATCTCAATCAGATTCGTCAACCAGTTTCTGCGTGCGTATTCCTCAAGATAGATTCCGGCGGACACACCGAGCGGGACGGCCGCAAATGCCGTCACCAGCATAATCAGCAATGTTCCTACCCACGATGAAAGAATTCCGGCGCGTTCGGCAAAGCGCGATGGAAACGACGTGAGAAAGGTCCAGTTTAGTCGCGTGGCGCCATCCATAAACAGATCTACAAGCAAGGCGCCTAAAGTGAGAATCCCCACCAGCGTGCAGATGATGCCAAGAATATTAAACAGGAAGTCCTGGCGCTTTCGTTTAGCGATGATGGCTTTGAAGTCGCTCATCAATACACCTCTCTGAAGCGCTTGCGCAGTATGTAGCCGAGGATGTTGAACAGGAGCGTCATGATAAAGAGCGTGACGCCCGCGGCGAAGATCGATTGGTAACCAATGCTGCCGTGCGGCAGATCACCAAGACTGACCTGAACGATGAACGCCGTAATCGTTGCCGCCGGCTCGCGCGGATCGATCGTCAGGTTGGGCTGCATGCCTGCCGCGATAGCCACGATCATGGTTTCGCCGATAGCGCGTGAAATAGCGAGTATGTAAGAGGCCACGATCCCGGAGAGGGCCGCCGGGTAAACGACCTTGATGGCCGTGATAATCCGGTTTGCACCCATCGCGTAAGCGCCCTCGCGCAGCGACATGGGAACGGCGCGCATCGCGTCTTCACTTAATGAACTGACATAGGGAATGATCATGATTCCCATAACCACCCCGGCGCTCAACATGTTGAAAGTTGGCAACCCCGGAATCAGTTTTTGCAGAAGGGGGGACATAAACTGCAGTGCGAAATAACCGTACACGACTGTGGGCACCGCGCTGAGGAGCTCGAGCGCTGGTTTAATAATCTCGCGAACTGTGGGCGGAGCGAATTCACTCAGATAGATAGCGACGACGGTGCCTATCGGCAGGGCCACTGCAAGCGCCACTGCGGTAGTGACGAGTGTGCCAAGCACCAGCGGCATAATGCCGAAACGTGGGCTTGCGAAGAGCGGCGTCCATAACGGCGCCGTTAAAAACTCCTTGAGTGGAACGTGTGCAAAGAATGTCGACGACTCGTAAACCAGGGTGCCGACAATTCCCAGCGTAATCGCGACAGACGAAAACGCGGCCAGGAACAGCAGCGCTTCAATGAAACGCTCTTTTATGCGCGACAGGCGCCTGCGCGCGGTTGGCGTTTCCGTGGGTGGCGGGTTTGCTGCTAGATCTGCGGCAGCCGCGACGGGATGTTGAAGATTAGGAATCTCGTCCATGAAGTTAATTAGTTCCGTCGGTTGCTTGAGCTCTGATGCCTCAACCACTTCCGTTTAGATAGCGGACTTGTCCGCGCGGTCGGGGTGCACAAGTGCACCATCTAAACGGACCGCATTGGTCGCCAATGCGATCAACGAATCGGGGCAATAGCCCGACCGTCAGGGAGGGCGTCCAGGTTTCCATACTGAAGCCCTCCCTGACGGTCGGGCTACTGCCCGTTCGTGGATCGTATCTAGATTTTTGGCGTCCGCTTGAGAAGCTCTTCAATCGGCAGCCCTATTTCCGGAGCACCTCCAAAACCTGATCCTGTCTGACTGTTACGAAAGCGATCGGTCGTCATCGTGTAAGCGGTATCGGTAAGAGGAACGTATTTGACCTCTGTCGCCAGCGTCTTCACGTTCTTCAAATAGAAATCGACAAAATCCTTCACCTCGGGTTTATCAAGCGACTTTTTACTCACATAAATAAAAAGCGGCCGCGACAGCGGATTGTAAGTTCCCGCCAGCAAATTCTCCGGGCTGGGCAAAACCGGCTCTTTGACCTTGTTCTTCTCCCATTGGATCGCCACCGCTTTCATTCGATCCCTGTGGGGCGCGTAATAAGCGTAGGGAATGTAACCAAGAGCAAACTTGTTTCCTTCCACACCCTGTACCAGAACGTTGTCATCTTCACTGGCGGTGTAATCCCCGCGACTGGATTTAGCTTTGCCAACGATTGCCTCGGTAAAGTAGTCGAAGGTCCCCGAGTCGGCTCCAGCCCCGAAAAGTACAATCTCTTCGTTGGGCCATTCCGGCCGCACCTGGTTCCAATGAGTAATCTTTCCCTGTGCCGACGGCTCCCAAACCTTCTTGAGATCCTCAACGGTCATCGAAGTCACCCAGTTGTTTTGATTATTGACGACTACGGTCAACGCATCGTAAGCAATGGGCAGCTCAATAAACTCGATTCCGTTCGTTTTCGCCTG
>JBGTCM010000070.1:0-8646 GCA_041748795.1 Pyrinomonadaceae bacterium | reverse complement strand
CATAGCGTTACACCTTCCGAAGTGGGCTGATGCCTAGATTGTCATAGCAAGATAGTGTTGCATGCCTAGACTGTCAAGGCTTCGTGGGAGAGGAGGCGGGAAGCAGGTGGCAGGAGCTAAGGGCGTCTCCTTGGAGTGCGCCGGCCCGGCGGCGCTTTGGTCCGGACACAGCAAAGAGGCTTGATAAAATTCACAGTGTCTTGTGTCGGAGGGTCAAGCGGCGCCAGGCCGCCGCGGGCCAAAGCGCCGCCGGGCCGGCGCACTCCAAGGAGACGCCCTGCCGAAAGTGGACTCTGGGGATTAAGGCGCTCGAAGAACACCGAGCGGCTTGCGTGAAAGAGACTGCAGACTCGCAATCACACCCACCGACACTACAAGCGCAACGGTGCCGGCGATGCCCGCAACGACAATTAAGGGTTCGAGGCTCCAGGGAATCGCGAAGAGAAAATGGGCGATCGAATAAGACAATGCCAGCGCCGCGACTGACCCAATCAGTCCCGCGATCAGGCCGAGCAAACCATACTCAGCAGCGACGATCGTCAATACCGTCTTTCGCGTAGCACCGAGCGTCTTCAAAAGCGCCGCTTCATACGCTCTTTGATATCGGGTCATCGCGACTGAACCGATCAGAATCAATGTGCCACTAAAAAATACGAAGCCGCCCACGAACGTCACCGCCAGAGTGACGTTTCCCAGCAGCCGCTTAACCAGTTGTATTACTTCAGCGACATCGATGATAGAGACGTTCGGGTATTTCTCGACTACGAGGCGCTGCAAACGGGAACGTGAGAGATCGTCCGATGGTCCATTGAGCCCACCGACATACATTGTCGGTGCGTTTTCCAGCGTGTTTGGTCGAAACAGGATCAGGAAGCCGGTGCGTGACTTGCGCCAATCAACACGGCGGACGCTCGTCACTCGGGCCGTCAGCTTCCGTCCAATGACGTCCAGCGTGATAGTGCTGCCTACGTCCAAACCCTGCATTCCCTGTATGTCTTCAGCGATGGAAACTTCAGGCTCAGTCGCAGGCGTCGGGTCCCAAATCTTGCCCGCGACAATTGTCTCGTTCTCCTCCAGAGCCGGCCGGTAAGTGACGACATATTCACGGCCCAACCTGCCGCGTTCGCCTCTCATCTCGCCGGAACCCAAGTCGATATCGCGACCGTTTATCGCAGTAATTCGTGCACGGATTGTAGGGATCAGCTCCGGCCGTTCACCAGTCGCATCCTGAATCAGTTTCTCGACACCGGCCTTCTGGTCCTTTTGAATGTCGATCAAATACATATTGGGCAAGTTACCGCGATTCGCTGGATCAAGTTCGAGCAGAAGATTCCTTTGCAGAGACTGCACGGCAATCACTAAAAAGGCGCCCAGGCCCACGGCCATGATGATCACGCGCGTCTGATTGCCGGGTCGATGCAGACTATTGATCGCATGTCGCACCGGAAAAGACTGAATGTGACGTGTGCGTTTGACGATCCACATGAGGGCCGCCGACGCGAGTTGCAACAACACGGCAGTGGCCGCCAGGCCACCAAGAAAGAATGCACCTACTTTCACGGACCCTGCCTGCCACGAAAAAACCGCGGTAATTCCGATAACAACCATGAAAGCAGTGAGCCATCTTATCCAGTCAAACTTGCGCGGCTCGCTTAGTTTTTCTTGTGCGTTCCCGGCCGGGTCTCTATCTCTCCGGCGCCACATGGAACGAAAACGATGCCAGGAGAAAAACAACCCGCGACCGGTAAAGTCGTCCTGGTTTCGCAGCAACAGGCTTGGTCTGATGTGCCGAACGCGCAGCAATGGAAGCGCTGAAAACAAAAACGAAATCAGCAAACCAAGGACGAGTCCCTGGATTACAGTTCCTGTGCGTAGCGACTGGCTCATGTTTGCGGGCAGGCTTTCAGCGAAGTAATTCCCTACCCCAAGCAACGCGAGTTTAGCCAGCAGAACTCCGAACACGCTTCCTGCTGCTCCCAGGGCAAGGACCTGGGCAACGTAAACAACCGTGATCCTGCGACTCGTAGCCCCCAGGCACTTCAATACCGCAATAGCTTTTTTCTTCTGTTCGATAAAGACGCGTGTGACATTAGCTATGCCGATGCCACCCAGTACAAGGATGACCAGACCAATCAGCGAGAGATAATTCTCCGAGCGCGTGTACTGTTCATTTATGTTCTGCTCGGACTCTTTATAGGTGCGGACCGTTACCAGATTGCTCTTGAGTCCGGAGCGCAATTCTTTGACGAGCGAATCGAGCGAACCTTCCGGCGTGCTCAAGAGAACCCGGTGTCGCGCTCGGCTGCCAAAACCTGCAAGCCCGGTTTCTTCAACTGCCGACCTGGCGATAAAGACGCGCGGCCCAAGTCGGAAGCCGGTGCCACCACCAGGATCGGCGCTGATTACGCCACGAATCTGAAACGCCGCTTCGCCGATCTTCAGTTCGTCACCTGGCTTTAGGTTCAGTCGCTCCAACAGACTTTGTCCGACAATGGCGCCGCGGCCTTCTAACATTTGAGCTTCAAAACGCTGCCCATTAACCAAGGTGAAATCGCCGTAAAGCGGAAAGCCTGGTCCAACCGCCTTCAACTCGACCAGTAGAGATCCTTCTTTAGCGGCATCATTTGGCCGCGCCATCGTCGGCAGCTCGATCGTATCGGTGCGTCCGGTGACCAAATTACTTTCCGCGATTTGATTAATTGTGGACAGCGCGGCTTCATCGAGAGCGCGTGTCGAATCAATCTGTACGTCCGCACCCAGTAGCAAACGGGCCTGGCTTACTAACGCTGAGTTGGCATTTTGCAGAGTCGAACGCAAACCTACGATTGAACCGACGCCTACTCCAATGCAGATGAAGAAGAAGAGCAGACGTCTCCATGAAGACCGGATTTCCCGCATGGCCATGCGAATGACGAAATTCATGACTCTACCGCCATTACAGGTGAGGGCGTTTGTGATCCAGGTTCGGGTGAGGGCTGGACAACTCGCATGCGATCGGCAACCACACGTCCGTCGCTGAGCGCAATACTACGATCTGCGCGTTCAGCCAGGTTGTGTTCATGCGTCACGAGAATCAACGTTGCCGACCTACGTTGATGAATCTCGACCATCAGGTCAAAGATGTGACGGCCATTGTGCGAATCGAGGTTTCCAGTCGGTTCATCAGCCAAAAGAATAGAAGGATTGTTTGCAAAGGCGCGAGCGATGGCCACGCGCTGCTGTTCGCCCCCGGATAATTGTGATGGGTAATGCCCAGCTCGCGCCGTCAGGTCAACGTCCTCCAGTAGTTGCCGGGCACGTGCAGTCGCATCAGTCGCACCGGCGATCTCCATAGGGACGAGTACATTTTCAAAGGCGGTCAACGCGGGGATAAGGTGAAACGATTGGAAAACAAATCCGATCTTCTTGCCACGCAGCAACGCCAACACGTCCTCGTTCATTTGGACAATTGATTCTCCATCGATGCGTATGTCACCGCTTGTAGGTGAGTCAAGACCGGCGATGAGACCAAGCAGCGTAGACTTTCCGCTGCCTGACGGTCCGACGATGGAAATGAACTGGCCGTCGGGGATGGTAAGATTCAGCGAATGCAAAATCGTGAGGGTTTCAGAACCCGAAGGGACTTGTTTGGTGACGTTGAATAACTCAATCATGGTTGAAAGATGTTAGTTGTTCGTTGTGAGTTGTCAGTTGTCAGTTGTCAGTTGTCAGTTGTTAGTTGTTAGTTGTTAGTTGTTAGTTGGTAGCCGGTCTTATTACGGTAATCACATTAAGAAAACAACTGACTACTGACTACAACAGCTAACAACTAACTACTGACAACTGACTACGAACAACTGACTACTGACTACTACCAACGTTCTTAAGACTATGACGAAAATCCTTTTCCTCGCCCTGCTCGGCGTGCTTTGTCTTGTTGGATGCGCAAAGCAAAGCGCTCCTGCTCCGGATTCGGTGCCCTCGAGCGTATCGCCGCCGGCAGGAGCGCAAACTAAAAAAAGTGTACCCAAGATCGTGGCGTTCGGCGACAGCCTAACTGCCGGTCTGGGACTTTCCACGAATGATGCGTACCCGGCGTTGCTTCAAGAGCTTTTAAAACGGGACGGTTATGAATACGAGGTGGTTAACTCCGGAGTTTCAGGCGACACCAGCGCAGGCGGTCTCCGCAGGATTGACTGGGCACTCGATGGAGGCGAAGCGCCGGTTCGTTTCCTCATCCTCGAGTTGGGTGCGAATGATTTCCTGCGCGGACAACCGGTAGCCGAAACCAGGCAGAACCTCGCCCAGATCATTGACCGCGCCCAGAGAAAAAACGTGAAGGTCCTGCTAGCGGGCATGCTGGCGCCAACCAATGCAGGTCGTGAATACCAGGAGCAGATCCGAAATATGTTTGTAGAGCTGGCGCGCGAGACGGGTGTGCCGCTGATTCCATTCTTCCTTGAGAACGTTGCCGGTCTTGAAGGGCTAAACCAGCCGGACGGTATTCATCCAAACGCCGCCGGTACCAAGCTTGTGGCAGAGACTGTGTATAAACATCTGAAGCCGATGCTCGACCAGAAATAAGGCATCAACGGATTACTTAAGATCTCTCGTTTAGAATGCAGACCCGTCCGCTTGCTCCGGGCACAAGTGCCCTATCTAAACGGGTTCATAATAATCGGCGTAATCTGCGGATTCGGGCCATCAAACAATGTTCACTAAAGCTATAGTTCGTCCGCCTGCGCCAAATTTCTCTGAAGGCCTGACGACCGTTGGTCCTGAGGTTGGGTTGGGAAGACCGCAATTTGAACGTGCGGTTGAACAACACGCCGCCTACTGCGCGGCTTTGGAACAATGCGGTTTGACGTTGACGAGGCTGGAACCTGATCCAAACTATCCGGACTCAACTTTCGTCGAAGATACGGCAATACTGACTGAGCGTTTCAACGGACCTTCGAAGGGCTGCGCTGTAATCTCTTGGCCGGGCGCGCCCAGCCGTCGCGGTGAAGTGATGCACATGCGAACGGTGCTTGCTGACTTTTATTCTGAGTTGTTTTCTATTAACGAGCCCGGCACTCTGGATGGTGGCGATGTCTGCCAAGCCGGAAATAATTTCTTCATTGGTTTGTCGGAACGTACGAATGAAGCAGGCGCTCAACAGCTCGCCGACTTGCTGGCGCCCTTCGGTTATACGTCGACCTTCGTCGATATCCGAAAGATAGACGGGTTGCTGCATCTAAAGAGCGGACTGGCGTATCTCGGTGATGATCGGCTTGTGATAACGGAAGCGCTATATGCCCGCCTCGCTTCAGAATCGCAAACTAACGGTTTGCGCTACGACCACATATTTACGGACTTCGCGCTCGTTCGAGTGGACTCCGAACAGGCATACGCGGCCAATTGCATCAGAGTGAACGACTACCTGTTATTAGCTGCAGGGTACCAGTCGTTTGCAGAGAGTTTGCGAGAGCTTGGTTATCAAACGATCGCGCTGGAAATGAGTGAGTTTCAGAAGATGGACGGCGGTTTGAGTTGTTTATCGTTGAGGTTTTAGTCAACTGCGGGGCTATGAGGTCAGTACCACCTCGCACCCTCTACTTGGAAACTATTCGTTAACGTTTCGGTACGCGACTGCTGAGGTGATGGGTAGTTTCTTCAGTAACGCTAAATCGGGCGGGAATAAACTCGGCAGTGTCGCCGGCATTAAGCGCCAGGGGATTCGTACCTTTTTCGAAAGTGTCTGATCCCTTTAGCGCAGCTGTCTTGCAATTTTCGCCAGCCTCTTGCTTACAAACATGCCATTAAATATTAGTGCCAGCCCAACCAGGAGGGGTAATACCCCAGCCGCCCAAAGGCGGCTAAGAATCTCCGCCGTTTCTATGGAGACGTTTCCGCTTAGGATGAGGCCCTGCATGAATATCGCTAAAAAAATTGCCACGGCACCGGCGGATGTCATTAGAAGGCTCTGGCGGCACCGGCTGGCAATGGAAACTGACAAATGAAAAATGGAAAATCTGATTAGCTTTCCTGCCTTCTGCCTTCTGCCTCCTGCCTCCTGCCTCCTGCCGCGTGTCTCTTCCGCTACCGGCGGTCGCGGCGGATGATCGCCAGCGTCATGTCGTCAACGAGCGGGCTGGCGGCAGCGAAATCCTGAACATAACCCAACATGGAAAAGAGCATCGCATTGGCATCGCCCGACTGTGCCAGTCGGAGTTGCGCCTCCAGGCGCGCGTCACCAAACTCCTCCCCCCCGCAGTTTTGCGATTCGGTGATTCCGTCGGAATAGACCATCAACACGTCGCCGGGTCCAAGTTCGCAGCGTCCTCTAACATAGGGTGTGGCGGCCACCACTCCCAGCAACATTCCACCTTCCGACAACAACTCCAATTCTCCATTGGCCCGCAAGAGAAGTGCAGGAGGATGGCCCGCACTGCAATACGTGAGAATTCCTGTTGCCGGCTCGAGCTTGGCGACGAACAAGCTGGCGAGCGGTAAAATCGATCTCATCAGACAGATGTCGCGGTTCACTCCGGCAGCGATCGACTCCGGCTCGGTAGTGACGGCCACGCGCGCCCCCACCAGCCCAATCAGATGCGTGGTCCACATTCCCGCCGCCAAACCTTTGCCGCAAATATCGCCCAGCGCAAAGATAACGTTGCCGTTGCTCGTTTCGTCTACAGTGAAAAAGTCACCAGGCAAGTGACGCACGGCAAAAATCTCACTGGCGATTTCAAATTCTCCACGGCGTACCAAACGTGGGGCACACAAACGACGATGTACCTGCGCGGCCTCGAAGATCTCCGTGTGCAGCTCTGCGTAATCCTTCTGCAAAGCAGCCAGCCTGTTCTCTAACTCGTCGCGCGGAACTCGTGCTGCACGTTTCGATCGTGAAGGCAACAGACGAACATCGACTGCCTGTTTGGTCGCAAGAACGGCATTAAATAATGATTGGCTCATGAGAGAGTTGACCTCGTGAAACAGAAGTCAGAGGTCAGAAGACAGAGGTCAGAGGTCAGAAGTCAGAAGTCAGCGGTCAACGCGCTGAACTGCTCCATTCGCGATCGCTGATCTCTGATCCTCGATTCTGACATATGACCTGCTGACCTCTGACTTCTGACTTCTGACCTCTGTCCTCTGACTTCTGACTTCTGACCTCTGTCTTACCTATCCAACGAATTTGTAGCCACTGCCGTGAACGGTAAGAATAAACCGCGGCTCTTCCGGGTTCGGTTCGAGTTTCTGCCTGAGATGGACGATATGTGTGTCGACCGTCCGTGTGTTTGGATAATTCTCATAACCCCAAACCGCGTCTAACAGACGATCGCGACTGAGCGTTTCCACAGGGTGTGCTACGAAGTAAGCCAGCAGCGCAAACTCTTTAGCTGAAAGCTCGACTGACTGCCCAGCGCGCCGCACTTCGTTGCTGCGAATGTTCACTTCAACGTCGCTAAATCGATAAATCTCGGCTGACGGCATTTGTGGCGAGGCGCGTCTCAAGACAGCTTTCACACGGGCCATCAGCTCGCGAATCGAGAATGGTTTGGTGACGTAATCGTCCGCGCCTAACTCCAGTCCCACAACTTTGTCGATCTCCTGCCCACGCGCGGTCAGCATGATGATCGGTATCGAAGGCTTCCTGGTCTTCAGTTGCTTGCATACGTCCAGACCACTCATGCGCGGCATCATTACGTCGAGCACGACGAGATCGGGATCATCGGCAAGTGCGCGTTCCAGACCGGCGACACCGTCCGCGGCGCTAATCACTTCGTAGCCTTCATACTCGAAGTTGTCGCGCAGACCGGCCACCATCGCGGGTTCGTCCTCGACGATCAGTATGCGGGTCTTCTTAGTTGTATTGGGGATGTCTTTATTCATGAGTGATCCATTGTTAACTGCGGTGACGATTGCTTGAGCGAAATCTGCTTTTCTCTTCATGATGCGGCTCTTTCTTAAGTAGGACAGACATTCCTGTCTGTCGATTTCTCATTCGGAAGTTTCCGGTGCTTCTCCACAAACCTCTCCCTAGCGTCCGACAGACAGGAATGTCTGTCCTACTAATGAGCCGTCTGCTGCGCCGCTGACTGCAGTGGCAGCGTCAATATAAACTTGCTGCCTTTTCCGGGTGCGCTTTCCACGGTGATGTCACCGCCATGTGCTTCCGTAATGTGTCGGACCAGCGACAAGCCGAGCCCGCTTCCTTTTGTGTTGTGCACCAGCGGATCGCCTGCTCGATAAAACTTCTCGAAGATCTTCGACTGATCCCGGCGAGCGATACCGATACCGCGATCCGCCACCTCGAGTTTCACCGCACCGTTGTCACGGTATAGTCTTACTCCCAGGAACTTCTCGTCGCAGGAATATTTCAGCGCGTTGTTGACCAGATTGACGAGGGCCCGCGCGATTGCCTCACGATCCACCGGCACCGCCGGCAGGTCGGGATCGATGCTTTCCTCAAACGCGAAGCCCTGTTGCTCGATTTGATAACGATACGACTCGAGCGTGTTGTGAACCAACTCTGCAATATCAGTGTTTCGAAACTCATACTCCTTACGTCCGGCTTCGATCCTTGAGAAATCAAGGATGTTGTTAATCAGCGCCGTCAGCCGTTCACTCTCTTTGCGAACGATACGGTAATACTGCTGCTTCTTCTCTGGTGTTGTAATGCGT
>JBGTCM010000069.1:0-8058 GCA_041748795.1 Pyrinomonadaceae bacterium | reverse complement strand
AACATGTCCCTGCGGGAATGGCAGGATGCTCGGCCGCGCCTTCACAACAGTCAGTCTGGACTGCGAAGGAAAGTTCTTAAGTGTTTCAGACATTTTCGAGTTGGATTCGCGTAGCGGTATCAGACCCGGAAGCGGTAGCGGGTGTGTGAAAGCGACGGTCTCAGCGCCGTTGGCGCTGAGGGCCAGTGTTCTCGCGAGCGCTGACTCTCCGACATCAGGCTTCCGCGTAGGTTTGCGTTGACGGGGTGGAATAATTCTTCAGGTTATATCTGGGTTCTTTGACGTTATTCAGGATGATCCCCAACGTGGGCGCGCCCGCGTCATGAAGCAGTTGCGACGCGCGCTTCACCGTTTCACGTCCGCTCTTATAACTATCGACTACCAGCACCACGCGATCGACCAGCGACGAGACCAGCACCGCATCGGTGAAATAGTTGATCGGTGGCGAGTCGATGATCACGTAATCGTAGATTCCCTGTAACGTCTCGATGACCCGGCGCATCTTTTCCGTACCCAGAAGCTCCGCGGAGTCATCGACAATTGGTCCGGCAGTTAACACGCCGACTCCTTTTTCCGAATGCTGTATGAATCGGAGTGGATCATTGTCATCGAGACCGTTGGACAAGAGTGTGGTCAGACCGTTCTCATTTTCCAAATCGAAAACGGAATGAAGACTCGGCCTTCGCAGATCCGCATCGATGATCAGCACCAGTGCTCCGGTCCGCGAGAGGCTCAGCGCAGTATTCACCGCAATCATCGTTCTGCCTTCACCGGGCATGCTGGAAGCTACCAGCAGCGACTTAAATGCTCCCCGCCTGGATGACAGCAGCATGGAAGTGCGCAACTGGCGATATGCTTCTCTAAACGGCAGCGGGTGACCAGGCTCAAGCATCAACTCGTAATTTGAGGCCCCATTTCCATTAGAACCGTTCCCGTTGGATGTAGTCAGTAGACGATTGCCGTTGGTGGATGGAATCGCCGCCAACGCGCGCAGGTTCAGAGTTCGTTCAAGATCGTCTGTCGACCGGAACGAGTCGTCGAGATAGCCGAGGAACACCGCGACGCCAACGCCAAGCAGAAGTGACAACGCGAAGGCGATACCGATAAACAGAAACCGTTTAGGACCGACGGCAACTGAAGGTATGACGGCATAGTCGCTTACGTGAATGTTGTTACGCATGGAGGCCAGCGCCGCTTCGTTTTCCTTGCTGCGCTGTAACATGCCTTCGAGCAAGAGCCGGTTGGTTTCGATTTCCTGTTGCAGAATTCGGTAGTTAACCGCCGCTTCGTTTTGCTCGAGTGTTTCGGCCCGCTGCTGGTTAAAAGCGCTACGCAACGCGCGCTCGCGGGCTACTGCCTGGCGATAGTGCGTGCTCAGATTGGTGACTACCACAGTCGAAGCCCGGTTGCGCGTTTGCCTCAACTGAGTTTCCAAAGCAGCTATCTGGTTGTCGATCTCTTTTACTTCGGGCCAGGCGGGAGTGAAGTCCACCATTAACTGCGAGCGCCTCTGCACGAGCTGGGACAGTCGCCCTTCAATATCGTTGGGCTCACGGGCGCCGCCGCCTGAGGCCAGTGCGTCCGCAGCTCCGGGAGCGAGTGCCGCCTGATATGCGGCTTCGGCTACCTTGCGTTCATTTTCAGCTTCGAGAAGTTGCCGGTTCAGATTAGTTAAGCGCTCGACCACGGTATTTTGCGCTGCATCAAGCGAAAGGATTTGATGATTTTTAGCATAGTCGAGAAGCTGTATTTCCTGCTCTTTGATCTGCGACTTCAGATCGGCCGTGCGTTGCTGAAGTATCTCGCCGGTGCTCTGATTACTAATGGTCTTTCTTTCAAGATTGGAGAGCACAAAAGTTTCAGCGACCTTATTGACAATCCTGGTGGCGAGCTGCGGATTTGGATATTCAAAACTGAGGTCAATCAGGCGAGTCTCTTTAATTAACAAACGCACCTCTTTGACAGGTTCAGCCTTCAATCCAAGTTTCAAAGCCGCAACGTATGGCGCGAGTCGAGTTGCTTCAGCGAGATCCTCGCGCGTTGAGTCGAGCTCATCGATCCCCGTAGACGAAGGCTGATCAATAACCGCGGACTTCGCAGGAGTAGTTCCACCAAACCACTTTTGCCAACGAGACGACGTGGCGTTTGATTGGGGGAGTTTAAAACTCGCGTCGTGTTCGAGGTCGAGGTCTTTTACAACTCGGCGCAGCAGCCGAGGGCTGGTCAGAATCTGAAGCTGAGTGTTGAAGTAAGCAGGATCGTTGACTGGATTGACGACGTAAGTCCCGGCTTTGTTGGTCCCCAAAGTTGGACTGGGGTTCTCCAGATCCACTTGCACCCGCGCCGAAGCTTGATAAAGATTGGGCTGCCTGAACATGTAAACAGCGACCAACGCCGTGGTTAGCATGGTGACGCCTGCGATCAGCAACCAATACTTGCGCAGCGAAAACAGAAACTCTCTTAGATATGCAGCATCTTCCGACTGCACGTTAACGCCATTGACGCCGTAGCCGCCATAACCTTGCTGCGGTGGTTGCGGCGCCGAGACCTCGGGTAGGTTGCGGGAAGTGCTTTCGACCAGCAAATTGTTTTTCATACCGTTGTTTTGCTTCATGACAAATACCTAAATCAAAAAGGGCGACTTTCTTTCTTTCCAAACGCGGCTACCGGATTACGCGAACCGGAAATCGCGCGATTCCGGGAACGACGCCTTCCAGAATGTTTCGCAGGAATCTCTTTCCGTTCGCCGTCGGCACTTCAACGATGTCATTTGGTTGCAGGACGATGTCAGGCGCTTGCCGTTTGTTGATCGCTTTCAAGTCGGCGATCAATTCCTGCTTCATGTTGTTTGACGCATTCTGTCTGACGATGCGTATGCGATTGCTTTGTGAATCCGGTAGCGTGCCGCCGGCCATAGCGACGGCCTGGGAAAGTGTGATTTTTTCCTTAAGAGGGAAGGCCGATGGCTTGATCACGTTGCCGATTACGTAAATCTGCTCAAATTCCAGGACCGTGATCACATCGCCCGGTCGAACGTATGGGTTTGATCGAGCGTTGCCCGCAAGCGTGTCGCGCAGTTTGAAGACACCGATTCCGAAGTGCTCGTTGTTGTTCCCAGGTGTTCGGGCCCCGGATTCGCAGGTGGGATACGGCGCGCCATGAACTACCTGAATATTGCCGCCGGCTCGTTCAGCCGGGCCACCTGCATACGACAACAGGTCGAGCAGCCGGATTCGACGCTGCAGTTGAAACCTGCCCGGCGCATTGACCGCGCCGATTACCGCGACTGGTCGCGAGTTGTACTCTTTAATGAAGACGTCGACCTGCGGATTTCTCATCAAGGGCAAATAGCGCGAAGCGATGTCTTTGGCCAGTTCATTCTCGGTGCGGCAGGCGGCCTGAATCTCTTCGTTGATCAGCGGCATTCGAATCGTCCCCGCCTCTTCAACCCGTATTGACTCGCGCGACAAGTCGGGAAGTTTATAAAGACGTACTTCCAGGACATCGCCGGGTCCAATGCGGTAACGGTCTGGCGCCGCGGCGGCTGTCGTAACTGGCGCGGACGTCCTGACGATTTTTGGTGCTGCGGTCTTAATCGTTTTCGGACGAGTCAAACTGTGGTTCGTTTGTTGTGCTGCGACTCCTGACGTGGCGGCTAGTAACACCAGGCAAGTGACAAACGCTCGTTTCAGCCACTCAGCATTTCCGGAGTAAGTTCCCAAGTGTTGTTGATTTCTCATGAATTACCTTTTTCGTAACAGGCCCAGGCGGCGAGATGTCAGCGCTTCCCGCAGGTGGTTGGGGTAGGCAAGGTTCAAAACCGTATTGCTAATCAATACCGCAGTCTCCTCGTGGTCACGCACGAAATGTCCCGTCAACGGATAATCGTGCAACTTGACAACGATTCCATCGCGGACCCACTGCCAGAATTGGGCCTGAGTAGTCCAAAACTGCTTGCTGTCCATGCACAGCACCCGCGCAGTTCTTCGCGTTTTCTTTTTCCTGGATTTTTGAATTAACACTTGCAGGTGCTTCGATTTTTAAGCAGGCTCCGCCCGGTACGAACTAGCCATCTTTTCAAAAAGGCGACAGTCGCAAATACCCTAAAAGCGGGAAGCCTCGTTTCGAGGCAATAGTGTTGTTAGGTCCTGAATCGAAGACGCGGGCTTTATCACCGGATTTTCGGTTCAGCGGGTTCTACTTCTTCGGATTTAATAAACCTGTAATGAAGGCCCGAATCCAGCATTAAGCTTTGTAGAAGTAGCAGTTGGAGTGGCGGCGATGGGCGGTTTCACTTTGAGCGGAGGCGACGGAATAGCAGCTTTAGGAGAGGTGAGGGAAGGAGCACTTACGCTCGAAAGACCATAGGAACCAGAGTTTCCTGGAAATTCTGGCTGAGGTCGTCGCTAGTTTCTGGAGCGGTGGAGGAGAGGAGTTGGGCGGCGGTATTTTGTCCGTCATGAAAGAAAACTTTTTTTGAGATGCGACGAAAACGGCCTGGACTATACCTACCTTTTATTGCGCGGAGCGATCACATTACAACCGTGGCTTAAGCCCGGTTATCAAGCATCACACCCATATCTTCCAACCGTTTCTAACGGTTTCTGATTCGCAAGAAAACCGTTGAAACGGTTTCAACTCTCAACAGCCTCCTGGATCACCGGGCTGAAGCCCCGGTGTGAATGAGATCGCTCCGCGTTACCCGAGAGAAGACGTCAACGGACACTGATGCAGTTTCGCTGACTCATTACAGAACCCCGCGCGTAGCGCGGGATGCTGGAGCCGCCAAGCATTACACGGGCTTAATTGATTTATGCTAGGTAGCCGAAAGGATCCCGCGCTACCGCGCTTGGTTCTGTAGTTGGTAGCGTGAAGTCAAACTGCATCAGACCCATTGCCCGTGATTCTTTTCTGGCAAGCGCCCCGTTTTCCTACTTTCTACTAACACAAGGAATTGAGCGACTCAGCAGGAAGAGCTTTCGCGCCACGAGTGTTGCACTACGCTTCACTAAGACTGTGGTGAATAAGCGAACCGATTATCTATGCCGACTTTAGTGCAGGACATACTTCGAGTGGGAGATGCGGACCGCTCTTATCAAAGTAAGAAATCTCAAAGCAGCTTCGACCAGGACGCGCTGGCCCAGCTCAATGAGCGATGCGTCCATGAGCTGTTTGAGTCAGAGGTTGAACAGAACCCTGAGACTGTAGCGCTGGTTTGTGGTGATCGGCAGTTTACCTATGGCGAACTTAACGAACGCGCGAATCAGTTAGCGCACTTCCTGATTCGTTTTGGCGTTGGTCCTAATTCGCTGGTTGGGCTTTGCCTTCACCGGACGCCCGAAATGATCGTCGGCATACTTGGAATTCTGAAAGCAGGCGGCGCTTACGTCCCCATGGACCCAACCTCCTCTCGAGAACGGTTAGGGTACATGATCGAGGACGCAAACATTTTTGTCTTGTTGACTCAATCCGCCCTGCTGAAGAAACTTCCCCGGCACAATGGCCCAAGGCTCTGTCTCGATGTGAACTGGGACATTATCGCCAAGGAACGGAAGATAAACCCGCACCCTCGCGCTACCCCGAAGAATCTTGCGTATTCGATTTACACGTCGGTGGGTTTCCACGAAGCCCGGGGTGTGAGGATCTCTCATCGAGGACTACTCAATTACTTGAGTTGGGGTATCGAAGCTTTTCAGGTGGCTAAAGGCTCAGAGCCGTCCCTCGATTCATCGATTCCATTTGATCTGGCGATCACGCGGGTGCTCTCGCTGTTGATGTTTGGAAGAAGTATTTATCTGGGGCCTGACAGCCTCGCTTTGACGGAAACGAAAGTTCGCGCCCATTATTCAGTCGCCTAGCAGACGCTGGTTGCGTCAGTCCTGCGGTTCAGCGCCACTCTCAGCCTCTTCTTTTTTCTTTCTCCACATACCAGCAATTTGATTGGCTTCCGCTTGCGTCATGTTGTCGTAGACATCTGCGTTGTTCTTAATCATGCCGTCTTCGAGCTCCAGGACTTCCCAATCCGGAGCCTCGGGATCCGTTCCGGCGCGGCCAGGCTTCACGCGCACGTCATAAGAGATCTCGGGAGCTTTGATTTGATCTTCCATTATTCAATTCCTTTTCCGAGTGGGTTGCTGGCTGAGTGGGCGAAATCTATCACAGCCGTGAAGTCAGTACCACCTCGTCAATGCCCCGTTTAGATGGCGCACTTGTGCGCGCCGTCGCTGGATGAGTCCAACAGTGGCGGACAAGTCCGCGTTCTAAACGGGATTGAAGTCCGCGTTCTAAACGGATTGTTCTCGAGGTCGGTCTCGGGTAGCATGGCGGCTCGGTTCGTACAAACTGCAACCTTGTTCCACGTGTTCCAAATTAACTATGTGTACTGATAGAAGAGACTTCTTGCGACTTTCTGCCGCTGCCGTTGCCGGAGCCGGCCTGGTTGGTAACACTTTCGCCGCGGAATCGCTTTCTCCTGATCCCGTTCAGCAACGCGAAACACCGGAAGCTGTCCGCAAGTTGAAACGGATGACCGAAGGGATCGTGCCGATTTCGCTCGACGAACGTCGTTTGCGAATTGAAAAGGCGCGGCGGCTGATGCGGCAGAACCGCATCGATGCGATTTATCTCGAATCCGGCCCCAGCATGTTTTATTACACCGGAACGCGTTGGGGCCTGAGCGAAAGAATGTTTGCGATGGTCATTCCGCAGCGTGGCGAGATTGCGTGGGTCTGTCCGAAGTTTGAAGAAGAGAGGGCAAGGGAACTCATAAAGATCGGCGACGACATCCGCACGTGGGAAGAGGATGCGAGTCCGTATAAGCTGGTTGCTGACATACTTCGCGATCGCCGAGTACGTGCGGGGCGCGTGGGAATGGAAGAGAAGGTCCGCTTTTTCCTGTTCGACGGGATACGCAAAGCCGCGCCGGGTTTGCAGTTTGTAAGCGCCACGCCGATCACGGCCGGCGGTCGCATGTTTAAGTCACCATCTGAAATTGCGCTCATGCAACGCGCGAATGACATCACCATCGTTGCGTACAAAGCGACTCACGACAGCATGCGCGAAGGGATGACGCAGGACGAATTCTCCGGCAATTGCTCGGCGGCCTTCCGTGCCCTCGGTGTGCAGGGGGGTGTGTTTTGCAGTTTTGGACAATACACAGCGTTTCCTCATGGAAGCTCCACACCGCAAAAATTAAAAGAGGGTGACGTAGTTCTGATGGATGGCGGCTGCAGTGTCGACGGTTATCAATCAGACATCACGCGCACGTTCGTGTTTGGCAAGCCGACGCCCCGTCAGCGAGAGATTTGGAACCTCGAAAGGAAGTCGCAGGATGCGGGTTTTGCCGCGGCAAAGGTAGGCGCCCCTTGTGAAGCGGTGGACGCAGCCGCGCGAAAGGTGATCGTCGACGCCGGGTTTGGGCCTGACTACAAAGTGCCCGGACTACCACACCGCACCGGTCATGGCATTGGACTCGAAGGCCATGAATGGACAAATTTCGTGCGTGGGAACAAGACGCCGATTCAACCCGGCATGTGCTTCAGCGACGAGCCGACGGTTGTGATTTACGGTGAGTTTGGGATTCGTTTGGAAGACTGCCTCTACATAACCGAAAGCGGTCCGCGGTTTTTTACGAAACAGAGTCCCTCAATTGATCAACCATTCGGGTGAGTGGGCGGCGTTGCTGGAGTCAACTCCTTGGAGTGCGCCGGCCAGGCGGCGCTTTGGTCCGCGGCGGCCTGGCGCCGCTTCGGTTCCAAAGAATAAACACCAAGAGTTGAGGTGGCTCACTGTTGGACCAATGCGGCGCCGGGCCGCCGCACTCCAAGGAGGCGCCTTCGCTCAAAGTTGGAATGAGTTTGGGATTCGTTTGGAAGACTGCCTCTACATAACCGAAAGCGGTCCCAAGTTTTTTACAGCGCAAAGCCCGTCAATAGATAAGTCGTTCGGGTGAGTCGGCGGCGTTGCGAGAGCCAACTCCTTGAAGTGCGCCGGCCAGGCGGCGCTTTGGTCCGCGGCGGCCTGGCGCCGCTTCGGTTCCAAAGGATAAACACGGAAGGT
>JBGTCM010000068.1:0-2689 GCA_041748795.1 Pyrinomonadaceae bacterium | reverse complement strand
CCGATGACCGCGACGTTGTCCGTACTCTTTATAGCGACACGTTCCATGATGCCGCAGGCGGCCCCGAGTGGTTCGGCAAAAACGGCATGTTCATCGACTACGCTATCCGGCACCGGGAGAAGGTTCGTTAAGGGCAGCTGCACAAACTCGGCGTGCGCGCCGTCCCTGCCCAGAATCCCAAGCACCGTTCTGTCCGGGCAATGTCGAGCGTCACCGCCTTTGCACAAATCGCAGGCGCCGCAACCAGCATTAATCTCTCCAACAACTCGCCGGCCCACCATCGATTTGTCTGAAGCCTCTTCAACCAGGCCGACAAACTCGTGGCCGATCGTTCCTTTGAAACCGGCATATCCACGTGCGATTTCGAGATCAGTATTGCAGATGCCAGAGAGCAGAACGCGCACCAGCGCTTCCGCGCCAGGTTCGGGTTGGTCCACATCGCGGACCAGGAGTTTCTTTTTGTCTACTTGAAGAGCCAGCATCAGAAGTCAGAAGTCAGAAGTCAGAGGTCAGAGGTCAGAGGTCAGAGTCAAGAGTCAGAAGTCAGAAGTCACGGGGCGCGTAGTTCAGAGTTCAAGCTTTAGCTTGTGTCGTAGCGCAAGACGCAACCTGAAGGTTGAACTCTGAACTACGTGCCCCCTGACTTCTGACTTCTGACCTCTGACCTCTGACTTCTGTACCTAGAAGCTTCTTGTTCGCGCGTAGATGTTTTGCGAAGTAAGCTCGACGGTTTGTTTGCGCCCGGAGACTTTGATCGGCAGTCGCCATTCCAGCTCTTCATCCCCCGAAAGCAATGCATGCAACCACCAATTGCCGGGATTGATGACAACCGAGGTCTGGCCCTGTCTGTCCAACTTAGCCGTAACCGGATTGCGACCCTTCATACGCTCACTCAGAAAATCATCGAAGCGTTTTCCCGCACGTCGTTCACTAAAATATTCGTCCCGCACTGAGACGATGTCGACGGGATAAAGTTCAACCGGAATGTCCAGCACTTCTGCTTCTCTGGTCAGCGAGGGTCGCAACACAATCTGCAAAACAGTTTCACCGTTTGCAGCCTGCGGCTCGGTTGCAGGTTGGTCAGGCAGTTGTGAATAGATGGCCCAGCCGGCCGCCACCATCGCCGCGAGGAGTGCGGTGCGCAAGAGTAATTGAATAACGGTGTTTGAAAGACTTGATTGCTTCACGGCGAATTAACGAGCGAACCTGTTCAGGCGCCTGCTGACGAAGTGTTTCTCTTTCACTTTCTCCAGATGCCAGCCTCTTCTTAAATGCCGTCCGAAATAATACCGAAGCCAGCCGGTTTTGTGTATCCTCCGGCGCCGGACGACATCCCGTCACACTCAGGTTGAAACGTTTTGAAATGCGAAGTAAGCTCAGCAGTACTTAGAAGGTGAATTCGAGTCTCAACAGGCGGGTAACAAGGGATTAGTTTGGAAATAGTTCAGGACAAATTTCACGACGAATGTGGAGTGTTCGGAATTTATGGTCATCCGGACGCTTCGCGGCTGACCTATCTCGGGCTCTATGCGTTGCAGCATCGTGGCCAGGAATCATGCGGGATAGTTTCTTCTGACGACTCTGAACTGCGCCAGGAACGTGCGATGGGTTATGTTGCTGACGCATTTGATCAGTCAACCCTCGATCGCCTAACCGGCGCCAGCGCCATCGGCCACGTTCGGTATTCCACTGCCGGCGAAGTTTCAATACGCGAAGCCCAACCCTTTCTCGTCACCTGTCAACATGGACAGATTGCTGTTTGTCACAATGGCAACCTCCCCTTCGCTCGCGAGGAGCGGCGGAAACTGGAGCGTGAAGGCGCGATCTTTTCCGCCACCTCTGACACTGAAGTCATTCTCCACCGCGTTGCGCGCTCGAACGCGTCGTCAGTGCGCGAAGCCATACCTGAAGTTCTAAAAAACATTGAGGGCGCATTTTCCATGTTGTTTCTGACGCCCACCGAATTGATTGCAGTCCGCGATCCGCGCGGCTTTCGACCGCTGGCGCTGGGGAGAGTCGGTGATGCATGGGTGGTGGCCTCTGAGACCTGCGCCTTCGATTTGATTGACGGCCAGTATGTCCGTGACGTCGAGCCGGGCGAGATGATTGTGATTGACCGGGATGGTTTGCGTTCGTCGCATCCACTCGAAAAACAGAAACCATCAATGTGTTTGTTTGAACACGTTTACTTCGCGCGGCCTGACTCGCTTATCTACGGCCGCTCAGTAAATGAATCGCGACACAAAATGGGTAAGCGGTTGGCGCTGGAGCAACCGGCCGATGCGGACCTTGTGGTGCCGGTTCCGGACTCAGGGACGGTGGCGGCGATCGGTTATTCCGCGCAAAGCAAAATCAGTTTTCGTTTTGGCCTGGTGCGCAATCATTACGTTGGCCGCACCTTCATTGAGCCGCGGCAGTCGATACGTTCATTCGGTGTGCGCATCAAACTCAATCCGGTCCGGCATTTGATCGATGGCAAACGAGTTGTGCTAATTGACGACTCCATCGTGCGCGGCACTACGTCCAAAAAGATTGTGCGCATGGTCCGTGAAGCAGGAGCAAAGGAGATTCACGTACGCGTGAGTTGTCCGCCGACTATCAGCCCGTGCTATTACGGAATCGATACTCCAAACAAAGCCGACTTGATTGCCGCCCAGATGTCGGTTGAGGAAATCAGAAAATTCATTGA
>JBGTCM010000067.1:0-5851 GCA_041748795.1 Pyrinomonadaceae bacterium | reverse complement strand
AGCATCGCTGAATGGCATCGCATTACCAGCCGGCGCCGGACTTCTCCTGGCCGTCGCTATCTTCATCGGCTACACCGTTTCGCCCAGTCAGCTGCAAACTAAAACTGAAGGCGCAACAGCGCAAACCGCGCCTCAACAGTTGAACCCCCCGCGGCAAAACGATTTGTTCATGCAGTCAACGGGATATATCTCGGCAGTAGAGCCGGCGACGCTCGAGCCTTCCGAGCCGGTAAGAAGCGCGCAGCCGGAACCAAACGTTTTGGATAAGACCGTTCACGCGCATATTCGGAAGAGTGACGAACGGTTTCCTATCG
Source organism: Pyrinomonadaceae bacterium (assembly GCA_041748795.1). Classification (GTDB taxonomy): domain Bacteria; phylum Acidobacteriota; class Blastocatellia; order Pyrinomonadales; family Pyrinomonadaceae; genus PSRF01. The sequence goes on along the minus strand of JBGTCM010000067.1, from coordinate 5,537 downwards.
CTCGTAGCGTTCCGCCACTTCCACGTTTGCGTCCACTTCCGCGTTTACCTGAGGCCAGGCCTTTGGAGACGAAACCTAACTCAACGACAACTGGCCGCATGTCCAAAAGATCCGCACTACCAAAAACCGGTTCTGCTCCAACAGCTGCTGTAAGAAAGGATTCGAAGTTAGGATCGATTCTGAAGAAGACCGGGCGCGTACTGTCAAAACCGTTCAAGCTGTAACTTACGGAATGCAATCAGCGCAGCCTGCAGAACCCTTTTTCCCGTGATAACATTCCCGCCGATGTTGGCTCACGGAAAACGATTTACTGCTGTATTACTTCTATTTCTTTTCTTCGGCAGTCTCACTATTGCCCAGCCACGCCAACCGGCAAAGAGACCACGTCTGGTTCTGGTGATCGTTGTCGATCAGTTTCGCTACGATTATCTAACGCGCTTTCACGATCTCTACGGGCGGGGCGGCCTCAAGCGATTGATGCGCGATGGGGCTCACTGGACCAACGCCAACTATCCATTCACCCCGACCAAGACAGCTCCGGGTCACACCGCGATTATGACGGGCGCGCCGCCTTCAGTCAGTGGCATTGCCGGCAACGAATGGATTGAGCGGGAGACCGGCAGGAAGGTCACGAGCGTAGGCGACAGCACGGCCAAATTACTGGGCGGCGGGCCGCGCGAAGTTGCGAATAGTCCGCGGCGTCTTCTTGCCTCGACCGTAGGCGATGAACTGCGCCGCGCCACTAATAATCGCTCGAAGGTGATCGGCATTTCGGAGAAACCTCGGGCGGCGATTCTGCCCGTCGGTCGCGGTGCGAACGGCGCTTACTGGCTGAGCGGATCTTCGGGCAACGTTATCTCATCCGATTACTATTTCCCGGAATTGCCCAATTGGGTTCAGGAGTTTAATCGCACACATCCGCTCGACAAATATTTCGGCGCGCGTTGGGACCGCATCCTGCCCGAGGCCGCATACCTAAAACATGCCGGGGTTGATTCGCCTCCCTGGGAAAATGCCAAGGCTCCCGGCGAAACAAATGCCTTTCCGCACTGGGTCACTGGAGGAGAGAGGAAACCCGGCAATGCGTTCTACGACGCACTCGATCATTCTCCTTTTATCAACGAGGTACTCGTTTCGTTTGCCGAACAGGCGATTGAAAAAGAGCAACTGGGCGAGGATGAAGTCACGGATCTACTGGGCGTCAGCCTCTCCGGCAACGATCATGTCGGGCACCGGTTTGGACCTTACAGCCAGGAAGTCATGGATATGGCTTTGCGCGTCGATCGACAGATTGCCGCGCTGCTTGATTTTGTAGACGCACGCGTTGGCCTGGACAGTACCCTGGTTGTTTTTAGCTCAGATCACGGCGTCTCGCCGAACCTTGACCAATCGGCAGCGAAGGGCGTTTCTCCAACAAAAATTCAAAACTCCGATGTGTTGAAAGCCATCCGGTCGGCAATCAGTGGTGTGAAACCACAATCAACGGACTACATTTTCAAGTATAGAGAAGGCAGCACAATGAAGGACGCGATAGCTAATGGCAACGTGTACTTCAATCTCGACGCCCTGAAATTGGATGGCGTGAGTCTGGATGAAATAACCAGAATCGCGGGCGAGGCTGCTCTAAAGGTGCCAGGCATAGCGCGCTACTTCACCCGTTCACAGCTCCAACGCTGCAGACTCGCGTGTCCGCGCTGCGAAACCGACCCGGGCTTCAAGTTCAACCCGCGTGTAAGCGGTTTTAAGGTGAAACAGACAGGAATGTCTGCGCTACCTTGTCGCGGGTTGCGTGATGCTATTGGTAGTCGAGTATTGCGCGGATTTGATCCCGAACGCAGTGGCGATCTGATCGTCGTGCAGCAACCATTTTCCTCGATCGGTGAGTCATTCGATCCGGCCAATCACGGCTCACCTTATTCATACGATACTCACGTGCCTGTGATTATCATGGGCCAGGGCTTCAAGCCCGGACATTATGCGGAGCCCGCCACACCACTCGACATCGCACCAACAGTGACGACAGTCCTGGGCATTGCAACGCCCAATAGATCACAAGGACGCATCCTTCGCGAAGCGCTCAAAACCCGTCCGTTGCGGAAATTAGATTAGGACTGTCCGCAGATTACGCAGACTTCAAGGCAAACTTAGACAGGCATGCACTCCTCGTCCAGGTAACCGAGTCCTCTACTGTCAAGCGGTAGAAATCTGCGCAATCGGCGTAATCTGTGGATAGCCCTGATTTCCTTGTTTCCCGATCAATTGTTAGAATCGCCTCATTCCCCTTCAGTAAAGCATCGAGGAAAGGCGTGTCCATGTTTCGTAACCCGTCTCAACTGTTCTTCGTCATCACACTGCTCCTGGTTTTCATAGTTTGTCCGGTGGCGGCGCAAAAATCTTGTTTCACCGCGGAGGCACGCGCCGAAGCCGAGCGCACCGCGAAGGTTTGGCAGGAACCCGACCCTGGCTACGATCCGGTTTCAGGCTTCAACCCGACCGCGGGCGCACGCACAGGCTCGCTTCCGGTTGATTCCAACGGGCTCGCACTTCCAATCAAGTGTGTCGCAAACAAAGATCCTAACCCCGGTGCCGGCACCACGCCGAAGTTTCATTGTTCGATCCCCGGCGTCGTCGATGAAGATGGCGAGCTAATTCGTCTCAAAGTTAAGCCCCACTTCAAAGGACAATCTCCTGATAAACGCAACGGCGAAATACAGGGCGAGTTTCTTTCATCACGTTTCTCAAAGGCGTTGGGTTTCTTCGCAGACGACGAATGGGTCGTCGATGTTAACTGTCCTGATTGCGAAAAGAGCCTGACCAAAGGGTTCCAGGGGGCGAGCTTCTCGCCTTTTCAACCAGCGGCGGGTGTTGAACTGGCGCTTGGCCGAGGCATCGATGTGAAGTGCAATAACAAGGATGGAGCTGCGCTGGGAGAGGCGCTTGAAGGCCTGCTTCAAAACGGTGCGCGGCGCGCCGAGATCGACGCTTTCAAACTTTGGCTGGGGTTTATAGATCACGGCGACACGAAGACAGACAACCAGAAGTTCGCGTGTCTGGACTCGAAAAAGAATCCTGACGGCACACGCTTCTGCAAGCCCGGTCAGGCTGTTTATTATGTTAGTGACATGGGATCAACGTGGGGTTTCTCAGCTTCCAGCGAAAGCAAAGCGAGACTCGATAAGTGGAAGGGCAAAGATCCGATTAAGGTGAGCGGTGAGCGCTGCACGAGCACAGCCAAGAGTTTGAACAGTGAGCAAATCAGCGAAGAGGGCCGCCAACTTCTGGCGACGAATCTTCAGCGGCTTCTGGACGCGGAGACTAGCAATGGGTTAATCACCCGCGTCTTTCGCGCCTCTCGCAATCACGAACGCGACGCAGCGCCGGAAGCCTGGACCGCTGAATTCGTTCGAAAAGCGAATACGATAATAAACGCTCGCTGCCAGTAACGGGCAGACCGCGTCTGGTGTAACGCAAACTGTTGGTTTGCGGACCGTTGCGATACCACAGCATCGCATTTAGCTGTCGGTCCGCAAACTGACAGTTTGCGTTACGAAAGAAGGTGCCGTCCCTAATTCGTCTTCACAAAAATGCTTATTAATTCGCGTCCTGGATCGGGAGAAAAAAGCGAAGCCAGCGTCTTACTGAAGTTTGATTGTTCTTTCTGAACCGGAGGCGTATCTCCGGATGTTTGGGTATCCCGCTTTTCGCTGATGGCCGCCAGACGTGCCCACCATTGAGACTGATAAAGATGATTGCTCGCTACCGAAGTTTGTTTCGCCATGACCCCTCTCCCTTGTTCTAATCCTTAGCGCCGGCTTTTGCGTTTTAGAAATCTGATGTTCCGCGCTTTATTGCTTTCGCGAACTAAGCAATGGCCATACCAACGCGCTGCAACGTACCGCGAGCGGATCGATCCCGTCGGTTTCAATCCGTTTTTTCGAACCTTACTGGAATTATTAGGAGATAAATGCGACGTTTACGTCAGCCGGGTCTTCTCGATTGTTGCATAACGAACGAGAACAACGGCGCACCGATAGATATGAATTGATACAGCGGTGATTGATCTGTGTGGCGTAAATCAGAGCAGAGGTCAGAGGTCAGAAGTCAGACTACAAGGATCTTTTCTTCTGACCTCTGGACCTCCGACCTCTGTTCTCTGACCTCTGACCTCCGACCTCTGACCTCTGTTCTCTGACCTCCGACCTCTGACCTCTGACTTCTGTTCTCTGACCTCTGACCTCTGCTCTATCTGCGGGCGGCATGCACCATATCAGAGCCTCGCTTCAATCCGTTCTACGTTTAAGCCTGTAATACATCGATCGGGAATGCTGGCCGCATAGTTGCCATACCTCTCCAGCAAGGGAGACATCTACAAACATGAAAAAATATGGAAAAGGGATTAGCGGGGCTCTTCTGTCGCTCGCAATGGTTTTAGGGGTATTTACCGCAATTAGCGGCACCGCTCAGGCCCAGGGTCGCAATGATGATGGCTATTATCAACGTGGTCGATACGAGGCTCGCCAGGATCGCAAGGAACGAAAGCGTGAATTAAAACGCCACCGCAAGGCTGAACGTCGCGATGATCGCCGCGATAATCGCCAGGGCGCTTGGAGACGCGATCAGGACCGGAACCGCAATAACGGCGTCTATAACAATGGCCGGTATGGCAACAACGGCGGCTACGGCAACAACGGCGGCTATGGCAACAACGGCGGATACGGCAACAACGGCGGATACAATCAGGTCGAACTGGATCGCGGATATCAGCAGGGCTTGAACACTGGCGCAAGTGATGGCCAGCGCAACCAGAGTTACGATCCTCAGCGATCGCGTTACTTTAAGAACGCTTCAACGCAGACTTTTCGTGAGGGCTTTGTGCGTGGCTATGACCAGGGTTACCGGCAATACGCTCGTAACGGAAATCAGCGCAACAATGGCAACAGCGGCTGGGGAAACATCCTCGGCGGCATTTTGGGCCAACAGTAAGACAGAAGTCAGAGGTCAGAGGTCAGAAAACAGAGAATCACGAAAACGTGATAGAAACATTAAATGCCGCGATGTAACGTCGCGGCATTTCTATTTTAATGAATCTGTGTAATCTGCGGATAGTTCTCCACCGTCAAGCAACCGCACGATCCGTAATCTCCAGTCCTTTATCAATAATCGCAAACGCTTCCCGCAACTCATCCTCTGTTATGCACAGCGGCGGGTTCGCGAAGAAGGTATTCCAGCGCACAAACGTGTACAGGCCTTCCTGTCGAAAGAACTTACCAAGCGCCTGCATTTCCGGTGAGGTTCCGTTAAACGGCGCCATCGGTTCGAGAGTCCTGGGATTTCGCACCACCTCGATGATTCCAAAAAGCCCGATGTTGCGGAATGCGCCCAATGACGGGTGACGGCTCTGCAGATCCTTAAGCAATCCTCGCATCACGGTACCCATTTGCCGCGCATTTTCGATCAGCCCATCTTCTTCATACACCGCGATCGTTGCGAGCGCCGCAGCGCAGGCGAGCGGATGGCTGTTGTAAGTAAGCCCGCCA
>JBGTCM010000066.1:0-15899 GCA_041748795.1 Pyrinomonadaceae bacterium | reverse complement strand
TGTCTCAGCTAGTTGTTGCCAACGATACGTGACAATTCTGATATTGCCGGCGAACAGCTCGCTCAGTTTGGTTTTTCGTGGTGGACAGCATCTCGCGGTGAGTTCCGTACTTTGCCCATTGAAGAACCCGTTGACGTTTAGTGTTGCTGTTAGGTGCTGAGTGACGCTACAGGGCGAGATCGGCCTTCAGTTCCTGCGTACTCTATGAAGCTCTGACGCGCGAACGCTTCCGCAGGAAAGGTATGCAAGAACTTTGCATTCTTACGATCTACGTTGCTTCTAATACACCTTTCGAGCGCCAGGCGGCAAGCAAAAACCCACATCGCTGAGGACCGGTTTGAAACTCAATCATGTGCGAAAGATCCCGCTGCACCATGAGCCTTGGATCTTTCAGGCGACGGCTTTTGTCCGCGAGAAGATTGCCTTGACTGTGTTCCGCCAGTTCTGCGCGGGTGCCCCATCCATCCAGCGGCCTTGAAGTCAACGACGTCGTTTAGATCGGGCACTTGTGCCCGCCCGCGTGGCGGACAAATCCGCAAACGCGTTCGGGCGAGGCTGTGATTTGAATGAGATACAAAGGTAAATGGTAGCGGGGGGCAGGATCGAACTGCCGACCTTGGGGTTATGAATCCCAGGGAAGTCCTCGCACCAGGTTTCTACTAAGCATAACGCCAATAAAACAATGGGTCGCGGTCGGAAAAGATGCGTTTATGTGCCTCATGCGAGATAGGTTTCCCGATGAATCTCGGCAAAATCTCGGCAAAATTCCTGAGGGGACGCAATCACTGTAAATCTAGCTCGCTACCAATTCAATATTCAGCATCCTCAGGCCAACTACTCAACCAAGAAACCTGCCAAACCATCCAACCTGCTCAAAAGATGCCCGCTTGGCTCAATAGTTCAGCATACTCACCCAAACTGCTCATCTAAAAGAATTACCGAACGACTAAAAATGCCATGGGAATTTTGGGACTAGCCGTCGCGCGTTCCGCGCCGTCAGAATCCGGCTGAACCTACGGCTTCTGAGTTTTTGATCCGGTCTCAGAGTACCGTTGTCTTCACCCTCAAAGCATCCCCACCCTAAACGCTACCGCGATAGAAGTCGGTAACGAATCGCTCTTCATCTCTCAGAGCCGCGGCTGAATGCTAGTCCCACTGAGCAAGACAAAAAGGGGCGGACAGCAGCGTCAGTAAGAGAAATCCAAAGGAACAGAACAAATGAGATTTTTACTTGGCGTACTTGTTGGCTACAACATGCGAGGCAAAAATAAGCTTCTAGTCACAGTCCTCGCGACCGTTTTGTTGATTGACTACGTGATCTTACCGGCAGGCGCACTCGTGGCGCTGCATTTGGATGTACAACGGGAGCGCCACTCGAGACCAGCTCAAACCAGAGTTCCGGCGATCAAAGGATTGAGTTATGAAGACGCCGAAGCCAAACTTCACGCCTCTAACTTGAACATTCGATTGTTGGCAACACGCTACGATTTACCACTTCAGCCCGGACTGATTATTGACCAAACTCCGCAAGCTGGGGAGGAAGTCGTCTGCGGTTACGCTGTCGGCGTTACCATCACTAAGTCGGATTCCTATGGCCTTCGGTAATTCTCAAACACGTTCGGAATCCCGATCCGAAAGAATCTCATACAGTAGACCACTCGCGCGAGGAGTCACATTCAGAGGCCCGGCTGGTTGTAGGTGTGTGCATTTGGACGATATTGTCGACGATGAATTGGACCAAGCGGGGCCTGGCCAGCCACGGTGGGTTATCGAGGGATACGACGTTCGTCGGAAGTCTCGGAAGAGCCACTAGCCTTCTCCCTTTCGATTCTGACCAAACCAATCGTTGCTCAATACCAGGCGTTGGGCATTGGAGTCCTACGGAAACTCAACAATTGGGTTTTGATGCGTGGTGCCTCCGAAGAACTTTTGTGCCTCTTGCAATTGAGTGGCACTAATACGAGGCCATCGGTGTGCATCGCTAACTCTCAACACGACTTCACGTAACCCGAGCGCGGTATAACGCAGAGCGAAGCAGAAGACGGAATACTCAAAGTTATTAAGCGAAAGTTCTATCCACAGCTTTCGGTCCGACAGCCTCTGAGCCTCTTCGCGGAAAAACTGACTGTCTACTCCGCTGTGAAAGTAGAACACATCCCAGCAGCCCGTGTGCTGATTCAGAAAAGCGAACTTTTGGTCCTTGCCTGTCTGGACAAGCTTTTCGTGTTTGCGGATGATCACTGAAACGAAAGCGGCCCGTTCTCGCCTGGTCAGCAACGCCATCTCCCAAGCATGTTGGTTTGTCGGAGACTCGGGGCCGTTTTGGCTTCTGATCTCACGAATTAGAAAATCTAATGACTCAGAGGTTGCATTCTCGTCATCTCTACGGTTGATCTCAGCCGCTCGCGCGATTTGATATCTGTGCCAAAACTGCTTGTCTTTGGACGCTCTCCAGGCATTGAGGTCGAACGAATTATCACCGAGTTTGTATAGACCGACTAATTCTTGCTCTAGTTTTGCTCCCAATTGCAGGAACGGCACAGGATCTTCTTTGAAAACTGTTTGTAAGAATTTGTGTCGGTCCCCAAGGTAAACTCCGAGGTCACTTACCGTATCTGCTTCGACGAGCAAAGTCTCAAAGTCATCTCTCGTCATCACGGCGATAGGAAGGGAGGCCTCGACTGTGAGGCGGACAGTTTCATAATGGAGCTTTCCAATGGGTCCTGGAGCGTCCACAATTACAACACCCTTTGTCTTGTCTTCATTAAACTGTTCATAGTCATACCAAGTGCGTTCTCCGTGCTCACTTTGCATTGAGATAAGAGTGTTCGGGTCCGCATAGGTGCCGAAGTCGCGGAGTAACTGATCTCTTTTCTTGCCGATGTCCTTGATAAAAGATTTGGTCTCCGGCCCATATTTCGGATTTCGCCAAATGACTTCGAATATGATCAGGGAATCCCGCACCCAAAGCACGACATCTCCCGCTTCGCACTCGCTGTCGAGAGTGAACTTAGGATTCTGATAGACGAATCCTGCGAAATACTTATTGCTACAGAGCCGCGCGAATATCTCTTCCGACGGGTTATCGTTGTGCCGCATACACTTTCTACCTAACCGAACTCACCTTTGAAGATCGCAGCGGATGCGTAACCATCACTAGCGGCTGGTCGAAATGCTGCGCGATCCTATCGAATAGGTCTGGCCTGACAAGTAACTCGCAGCCTCGAAGTCGGGGCACCTCTTCGCCGACTGATTCGCCGATTATCCGTTCCTCCCAATGACGAAATACCGCTCCAACCTTTCCCTCCGAATCGACAAGTTCAAGACACAGCGAATTACTCGGTCGCAAACCACATCGGACCTGCAGGTACGGCTGGAGCATGAGGATCGGAAACTCACCTAACCAGTCGCGAACAAACTCCACGCCCGTAATCGTCCTGGGCAGAGTTAGATTGGCTTTCGAGTCGCCCCACTGACTCGGGTCCACTCCCTCAAGCCATAGGTCCGCATTCCCCATCGCAAAGGGAGTTTCTGAATCCTCGAGATCATCCTGGCTCACGTGGACGTGCAGCCCCGACATCACAGAAAGGTCGTCTTTTACATCGACCATGCTTCGCAGCACAATTTCTCTCTCGTAGTAACCGCATCGGTACCAGCCGCCAAACACATCGTTACTAGAAATCGGTGCAGCCGGTATGACGCTTGTTGATATCTCGCTCGGCATTGGCAAATCTGGGCGCTTGGTACGACTAAACCAGCGGCCAACGTGAAGATATGCCCGAGGTAATATGTTTGGAAGCATCCCGCGAAACGCGTTCGGGTTCCATTCGCCGATGCGCCAGAGTTCAGCATCGATCCCCTCTAGCACTTCTTGAAACCATAACTCGAAGAGTTCGACCTCCCAATGAAGAAACTGCTTCGGCGGCAGGTTAGGGTAGGCGCGACTTCGCGATGCTTCATGACGTCGCCTCGATTTGTCTCGGAGTGCTTTGGAACCCTCCCATTTTTCATTGAAGAGTCCAGCAACAATATTGGGAAAGTCATTCCAGATTCTGGCGATTGTGTTTGTCCGGTTACCCCAGTCAAGCGACAGGATCGCCTCACGCCGTCGAACCGGTAATGCAGTTGACGTGAAGCTTGGTGTTCGGCGCTGCTCGCCGAGACTTAAGTGTGCGCGTTCAATCAACTCCTCGGACATAACGCGAAATCCGAATAACCCGGACCGGTATAAAGAACGCAGCTGATCGTGTATCGCGTGTGTGATGAAGTATGGCGAAGGTTCTGCCAGAAGAAGTGTTTGTAATACCAACAGCACAGAGCTAACTGGGCTATTTGAACTGATAAAACGCGTCAGTGGCTTACCGACGATTGCCGGCTCATTGCTGACGACGTGCAGCAAGCCCGCGAGCGCCGATGTTCTTCTAGCTAGGTCCGGATGGCACAATCGCGCGAGGAGGAGGAAAACAAGTGCCTCATCTACAGACCATGCTGGCACCATCGTTGGATCAAATCTTTCGAAAATCTCGTAGTCGGCTTCGTTGCGAGGAAGCCTATGATCCAATACACCATGCGCTGCTTCCCAAGAAGCAAATGCAATCCCCTCCGTTTTCGGTCGTGCTGCAAGCAATTCGATTAGGTGTCTCGTGATGCCCCGGCTGTAAGTATGATCATTCAGCAGATAAGCTATTTCGTCGGCGAGCACCTGCCAAGCGGCATCTTCTGATAATTCGCACGCCTTTAAGAACCAAGGCAACTGTTCATCGTCGCCCAAAACTAAGTAACCGCGGTCGCCACGTGAATGTGAGTAGGCCAACGTAAAGGCGACTGCTGCGGCACGATGGTGCCGATGGCGCTCGAGACCTTCGCCGAACTCTGCTAGCAGAGTTGCGCTCTGCCAAAAGTAGACCTCTCTTGCCAAAGACGTCAGCAAACGGATTGCTTCGCTTTCTTGGTCTCGGTCGATCATCTCAACTAAGCGGTAGCCGAGGGCATTAAGAAGTTGTCGTTCGCCGGGATCGTTTACGCCGTTCGAGTGTCGATATGAGCGAATGGCTATCGATAACTCGAATGGGGTGGCCGCGACCTCGAGCAACGGACTATAGTTTGCTCGAAAAAATCGATCCAGCAGGAAGGTTGAGGACGTCGCTCGTTCGCTTACCGACGAGGCTTCTTCTTTGATGGACGCCACTGATTCGGGAACCCCAGTCGCCAGAGCCAAGGATCTGTCCAGAAGTTGCTCGGAGTCTCCGCCGCGTGCTTTTGCGCCAAGCGCACGTAATAAGTTGGTGCCGAGTTCTTTGTTCTTAGTCAATACGAGCTGAATCGTTATTAACTTATCTGCTATGGCTTGGCGATGCCCTGCTTTCGGTAGCGTTGCATCCATAAGCGCGACGAGCGATGGTTCACCAGCATCGCGCAATGCGTCGACTACTTTTTCAAACGCATTTTCATGGCGCCAGTCGACTACTCCGCCAAATCGCATGGCTGACGAGCCGACGACGTAGGCAGCCGCAGCAGGGTTAACCTTGGCTAAAGAGCCTGCCCAATAAATTGGAGTGTACTGGGTTTCCTTTCCGTCAGTGTGCGCGTCCACCGCGTTAACAAGCGGTTGCGCAGCTGCCATTAATTCGCTGGCCTTAGCCTGATCCAATTGCGCTAAAGCTGACGCGCTCTCGGTCAAATCAAGGATTGAGAGGTCGCGACGATAGCCGTAAGCACACAGATGGACGGATGCAGAGCGCCATAAGGCTTCGGCATCGTCTCTTTCTCCGGCCATGGCGAGCGCACGAGCCAAAAGCAGATCCGCTGTGGCGAGGGTGTCATATAATTCGCCGCCCTGCCTTATCTTTTCCTGTTGACGGCGCATCTCTGCGATCGTCACCGTCTTGAATTTCTCGAGGACTACGTACGGCATCATGATTTCGAGAAAATTCTCAGGAATGAGCGGGCCGCCTGGTGAGTTGCCAAGATAGGAAGTCGTCCCCTCTGAAATATCGGCAAGATGCGACAGCACTAATTCGAAGTTTGCGCGATCATCAATTAGCGTAAGTCCACGCGCGATCGTTTCATGGATGATTTTCCTTTGAGAGTACAGATCGCATGGTCGGGGATCTCCCTTGAACCGTTCGGTATCGCTCGCAAGAAGAGTAAACGCACCGACGATTGATGCCTCCGCGGCTTCTTCGTTGGTCAAGGCACGTTCTTCAGCGCGCGCCAGCTCAATCACAAACCTCAACCAGTTGCTATACCAACCCACGCCCGGGACCTGTGCTTCGAGTTTTCCGAGTTGTGCAGGGTCCACTGCCGCGGCAATTCTCACGCCCTCTACCCAGATTCTCAGTGCGGTAGCATTTGGGTCATAACGTTCCTCATTTCCGACTCCGAAATCCTCAAGACTTGGACACCGCTTAGCGACTACTGCCCGATCAGCTCCTATCAAAAGGCATTCGACTGCCACGCTTGTATTTCCAGTTTTATTCACAGCGGCCGTCGCATAAGTAGCCGCTTCTCCCAGTTCACCTTCAGCACGCGCCGCGTGTGCGAGTTCCAACAGGACGAGCGCTTCTATCTCCGTGCTCATAGTCGCTTCAGATAGCAGTGATTCAAGAACTCCTTTGCCTCCGAATTGCTTCAGCCTCTTCAGCATGCCGCGAAAGTATCTGGGTTCCGGCTTGTTGATTCGGCGAAGCCAAGCGACTAATCGTTTAGAGAGAGCTTCGACGCCTTCCAATCGCACTAGACCGTGAAACTCCGCTAGCGCATCAGTAACCCAATCCTTATCTTCGCTGGAGCGCTCATCAGTTTCATTTTCCGAATGCCAGAGATATTGCGGCCAAGGAGCCCCAACGCCGGCATCGTCGCAAAGGGAGCAGAACATCAAACCTTGACGAATGGTGAAAGCAGGTTGGCCGTCAAAAACCATGCGTTCGGCGAGTTTGTCGGCGCCATGGACCGCCGCCAATGCTCGTCCGTATAGGTCATAGTCTGTAAGCTTGTCCTCGAAGCAGACATCGCATGATTTTTGAAGTTCCACGCACCGTGCGAGTTCAGGCCACGCTAGCTCTTGGGCAGCGGTGTAGGTTGCCAGTGACAAGTTCTGTTCAACTGCTTTACGTGGATGCCCAGCTTCAACGCTTCGAGACACAAAGGCGACATCAACCTGGTCCAGAAGCTCTCGGCAGCGGCCAGCCCGACGCAAGGTTGGAAGTAGAAATCTGTAGGTCCGTGGATCGTCAAAGAAGTCTTGTCCCCTGAGCCAGTCGATGACTGGCGATAACACGTCAGCCACTGACCCGTTCTTACTAGCCAGCCATTCCTTAATAAAGCGACGAAAACTCTCGTGGTAAATTCGAACACCACTGTGCAAAGGATTCGGATCAAGGACAGGCTTTAGGTGTGAAATCGCTGCCTCGATGTGATGCGCTAATGATGGGAGAATTTCTCTCAGTTCCTGTTCGGTGACGCCGAAATCAATTAGTCCCAATAATTCAGCCAGCGGTTCTGTTGCGCCGCTGCCTACGGCTGTCCTCAACAAATGTTGGTAGTAAACAGAAATGTTGCCGCCGGTAAGAGGTGCATCACGCAATCCGCCGATTACGTCTAGTGTCACACCTTTCACTATTTGCTCAAGAGTAAACCGACACAGGAATGTCGCGTAAAGAGGATTACCTTCAGAGCGTTCGTGTAACTCTCTGAGAAACTGTCGAACTACGTCCCGCGATAGACCGGCGCGCCGAAGCTGCATCGGCACACCTAAGCGACTTGCCAGACCAGCGATTTCTCCGAATCGCCAAATCGGCATGCTGACGAACTCTGCACGATTGCGAAGAGGATCAAGGTGACTTCCTGGTTGACTGCCGATCACTAAGGAAACACCATGCGGCAGGTCTAACGCGGCCAGTTCCTCAACGATTTCAATTTCGTCTTTTGCCACGCCAGTTGATTCGTCGAAAACTCTCGAAATGTGATCCACTCCATCGATGACCAACGCTGCCTTGTCAATCAACCCTTCCTCAACGCCTTTCCTAAGCAAGTCCTCAAGTTCGCGTCGTCCCGCTGAATAGGCTGGTCTATGTAATTTATCGAGGGCTGGATTACCTTTGATCAAGTCATAGATGAGATTGCCGAACATTACATTGGTTGTAATGCGGCGCTGCACTTGAGGATCCCCTGGCTCAAGGTAGCAATAGTGACTGGCTACGACGTATCCATTAGCCAACAGATCATTAATGAGTCCGGTTAGTTCCCATGATTTACCCGACCCGGGAGGTCCCTGGAGGACAACGTGCCGTGAGTGCAATCGTTCGCGGACTTCGTGTCTCAGGAATGCGCGTTTGATTACCGCTGACGGAAGAATCGGAAACTCCTGTTCTACTCTTCCGAAGTTTTTATTCAGCCCCAACTCACGTTCAACGTCAGGTGGCCTAACACTTCTTCGTTCTGTGCGAGCCCGGTAGGCGTACTGTTGCAACACGGCCGCAACGTCGCCCGAAGAACGGTTCTGATTGGGGTATCGGCCGATACCGACTGACTCACCTAACAGACTGAGGACCAGCGACTCCAAAGCGTCTGGCTTGAAAAAATCGCGGGATGACGGTGGGCATTCCAACTCGATGATGAAACGGTCGGCAAAGTCGACGAAGGTTTTTCGGTCTAGGTCCGCCGCGTTTCGTAATGGTCCCCATACCGGGACTTCGTCAGCAGGCCAGATCAAATCTGCGCGTAGCCGGAACATCTTCGTTCGATGTCCTGGAAACGAGGGATCAGCAGTTATCGGTTCGATCACGTTTAGGAGTCGAGTGTCGGTGGGTGTTAGCCATGTCGCACAAAGACGGTACTCGGCGGGCGCATTTACACCAAACCTCTGATGAGTGCGTACTAGGTCATCGATCCTAATCTTATGGCGTTTACCCAACAGATCGGACGGACGAAAAACCCGCGAGCGATCGTCACTCGACTTAAACTGTCGTCTCGTTTGCCGGGCTTCTTGACGAACAGACAAATCGTCAAATCGGTCGTCCTCAACTGCTTTTCTGTCTACCGTAATTTCGTCAAAGGACTCGAACAGGGAACGAACAAAGAACAGGGCGGCTGCCTGGTCCTGATAGTGATAGCCCTTGTGGGCTGGCGAGAGATTCCGAGGCATAGCCGCTCGCTGGGGTGAGACTGATAGACTACTTCTTGCGACCAATGTTATTCCAAATTCTCCTCATACTAACCGGCGCGTTTACACGAGGAGATGTTTCCAACTGATTTTATCGCGGACACAGAACCCGAAAACCCAAAACCCACTCCTAGAGTTTTCAGGCAACTGGATCTTCCGCTTCATAAAAGAAAGATGGATCCATCCTCGGGTCTGAAACGAAAGATTCCCTTGTAACCCAAATCGACCGACCTTCTTCGTCATGGCGCCTTTCAATTTCTTTTACAGCGGCGTTGATGCGCTCACAGTCAGCTTCTAACAGATAGAACCTATGGCGGCGTATCCAATCGTAGAGTTCGTTATAGCGGCGGTTGGGAGATTGTTGGGCCGTGGAAATCTGCTCGATCTCATTAACCGCCGCCAATATCAGAGATCTCTTGAGAGCAGGTGGGGGATCGGGGATTATGTCGACGCCACCATCTTCGGAGACGACGATTGCTAGCGTGGATATCCCTCGCTCCATCGCAGACTGAATATAGCGTAATGCCGAGTTATATCGAGCGCCGCGTCCGGGATTTCCATGCGCACTTGCGTGCCCGTCAAGAATTACCCCAATTGCGTGGCAATAGCCGTTCGGATCAACGACAACTGCCCCATCGATTCCAGTCAAATGATCAAGTAGTTCTGGAGAAAGGGAACGGGCCTCAATGATCGTTGCCTGATTTTTTAGTCGTTCGGACTCGGAGGCGGCATTAGCCGAAACGACCAGCAACGTTCCGTGCCGCGCGCGTTCCGCTTGGCGGACAAGTGATAGCAGCAGATCGGATGCCTCAGAAGATATTCCTGGGAAAAGTCTCGGCAGATCCTTTCGTAGCTTTAATTCATATCCAACCAGTTTGGGTAAATAAGGTTGACCAAAGCGGACTCCCATAAGCAACTCACCTGAATGCCTCAATTCCCATTGGTGATGGCCCAAGAAAACAACCTCGAAAACATCTTCGCTGTTTGACGAGATATCTCCTTCGATGAAGCCGAACACTGTTTTCGAGTCTGTATGAAGTGATCCTGATCCAGAGGAAAGTTCCAGAAGCTTTCTAACGCGACGATGGTCTCGAAGATCTACCCCGCCCGCAAAAGCGATTTGGGTCTTAACACCTTCTCGCTCTTTCGAAGCCAACAATAACCGACCGTGGCCTTCAGCCTGTTCGTACTTCAGCGATGAGATCTGGTCGCAGCTCTCGTAGAAGCCCTGAAATCCGTCGATATCTCGTCGGTTCACTCTATATGCCGTCTGTATTGTCAGCGCACGTCCAGCCGCCCGAATAGTCTCTTCGGCCTCACGTGTTCGGGTCCTGAAGCCTGGTTCTGGCATTAGTAGCCCGTCGGCAGCCTCATCTAATATCTCAGTGATTGTAGCGTCTATGAGTGATTTCGCGACCGGCATGGTTCTATAGAGGTGTACGCTTACTTCCCCTGAAGCGAGCCGATGATGAGCATTCAAAGCATCGGTGCGCACTGAAAGCACGGCGGAAACCAAATAGCCATCCACCAGTTCTGGGATCGAGGCGAAAAAAGTTCGATCCAGAGGTCTCGCCTGATGAGTTTCTATGACCTCTAGTATTGCATCGCGTATAGAACGACGGTGAAGCGCGTCATCTTGTCTTTGCTGAGCGAGAGGATGCGATTGTAGCATCTGTGATTCGACGTAGTTCTTACAGATCGAAGCGGCTATCTCCCTAGCGCCGTCAAATGTCTCAGACTGAATCCAGTGTTCGTTTTCTGGCTCGACGCATGCTGGAAAACGATCTCGCCTATCTTCCTCGAGAATCCCGACGAGGAACACTTCCGGTTGCAAGCCCACCTCCAATCTCTTCAATGCAGACTCCGCACTTACCTCGACATGTATGCGAAACATGTCCTGGTATCCCCACATGAAGTGATCAATCGTTCTGCCCATGAGCGGGTTGACTATATAAAGATTACTCTCGACTTCAAAGTGTCTACCAAACTAGCAGCTCAAAAACGATCAGTCAGCGTGTGGTACACTTCGTTCTATACCAGCCGAGAAATCTAATTTAGTTTCCCCAAGCCGATTGTGCCACTAGAGCCGCAGCTCAACCCTCCGCTTCGCTCCAAGTGCTCCACCCGGTTCTAACACCCAAGCTAACTCTTGGACTGTTGCATTTTCAGCTTCTGATCTTTGCTAAGTTCCTTAAAAGCGGCGACGGTACAATAAAGACGCAAGTAGTTGAACTCCTGCTCCAAATACCCCACAGCGAAAATTGTCGACACGAGGTTCTTTGTGCGGCGCACGAATTCGCTCATCGTCCAAAGTATTTCGGTTTCCTTTTGCTTCGATGGTGAGTAATCGACGAAGGTAATTCGATTTTTGGAAACCGATGAGGATACGCCACCATGCATCATGGCGTTGCGAACATGTCTGTCAATCGCGTCCTGCAAAAAATGCAGTAAAGAATTTCGCGGCGACTCCACCACTTGCAGCAGTTGGTTGTAGCCAAGCTTACGTAATTCACCATAGGTCTTCTGCTTTCCGCAAGCGATGTAATTCAGGCCCACCAAAAGCCGTAACCTGCTCTCGAAACCCGCAGCTGCGTCGCGATATAGGTCTGTAAGCCGCGTGATGTTTCGCGGAGTCATATGTCTGAAATCAAGATTTCGGTAACTGGAGATCCGCGCGTCGATGGTGTTTGCGAAGCGCATATACTCCTTCAGGTGTTTGACCCCAAATTCTTCGATCAGTTTCTGGCTATCACCCAAACCGGACTTCGCACTGACGGCGGCTCGTACCAACTGCTCGACACCAGCGCGCACACTTCGGAATTGCTTTTGGCGTTTTAGCGCGTAAGGCGCCCTCAAGAGTGAAACAGACTTTCGAATAAAATAATCAAAAGCGTCTTCCTTTGGTCTAAGCCTGAACTTTGCGCGGCGCAAATAGGTGCGAAGTAGCTTTTCCAAAATCCGACACCCTTCGTCGATTCGGTTCGAGTCCCCACCGATTGTTTCCAATACCTTCAACTGCGGGATTGAAACATCAAGGCCCCATGAGATGTCATCGGACATCTCTTGCCTGTTACGCCTGGTCACTCGAGGAGTTGGTTTCTCCAGCAGATCGCTCATCTCGATCACCAACTGAGGGATCAGCTTCTCGAATTCGACTCTAAAAGTCGCTTTGTCGAACGAATCCAGGCTTTCGGGTTGTCGCTTCTTCATCGATGCTTCGCCCTTATCTGATTGTCCTACTCATTCCCCAATTCAATCGCCTCGCACACCGCGCTCCCCCTCTGATTACACGTTGCCCTTTACTCCGGGGTTCAGCCGGCATGAATCTACCGCTACGGGCAATCGCTCACGAACGTCACTCACTTTACTCGCGGCGCAAACGCAATGATAGACATTCCAATCACCGTTACCGCTACACCGAGCAAATCCCAACGGTCAGGCCGTTGTCCATCTATGAGCCAAAGCCAGATCAGCGCTATTGAGACATACACTCCACCGTAGGCCGCATAAGTCCTGCCAGCAGCGCCTGGATGCAGAGAGAGGAGCCATGCGAATATCGCGAGGCTCAACGCCGCCGGGATTAGCACCCATCCAGAAGCTCGTTGCTTAAGCCAAAGATAAGGTAAATAGCAACCCAGAATTTCCGCGACTGCCGTAATTATGAACAGCACAAGCGTTTTGAGAATTACTGCCATTACACCTCCACGTTGCTTACAAATGCGAGATTGCCATGCGCTCTAACCCCTCAGACCCTAACGGAAAATAACCTCTTTCGATAGTGATAATGTGAAAAGTGAGGGCTGAATAGGCCCCTCTGGCGCGATGGTTAGGCGTTGAGTATCTTGAGTCCTGACGGGCTTTCGCACCGCCAGCGCAGCGTGGCGGATTAGAACGCAGCCCGGTTATGCGATTGTAATAGTGGCAATCGCTTTTAGGCCGCGATGGGCAGCGAAATAAGGGTCAGCAGCCTTGCGGGCATCACGCCCTGGCTCACCGAATACTTAAACTCCTGCTTTGTGCTGGTTTCAGATATCAGTCAATGACACTGTCCATATTAATCATTTTAGGTTCATTGGCCGCGCTCGCCGTGTCCATTGTGGAACTATGGACGAAACTGCATGTGACTGACCGTTACGCCTCGATGCGGAGCTATTTTCGGAAAAGAAAGGCGAGAAGAGTTCTCGGTGGCGGAGGAGCGATAAGGATAATTACTCGATCCCTTCTGCGGTCGCGAGATAACCTTAATGGAAGCTCTTGGTGGCGGCTAATGTCGTCACCGCACCATCAATCCCGCCGCAGATTCCAGTCACGCAAATAGTTTTGCTGATATTGCTTCCCACGAGTGAACGTGCTCCATGCTAGGCAAGCCTGTTGTACGTACGCGCCCACACAGTTCGATGATTGTGGGAAACCAAAAGTAGGCGCCCGCGTTTGTGTAGGCCGATGTTATCTGGCTGAACTCAGTGCGAATGGTTAGCAGAGGCCGACTTCAGGTATTCGGCACGCAAGAGAAAGCTGCCCTCAGTGACGATGCGCTCTCCGACAGCCAAACCTTCCACGACGGGGTAGCGACTGTTGACTTCTGGACCAAGTCGGACTGGCCGCATCACAAATACGTTTGGCTCTTTCGTCGCCACAAACACCACCTGCTGGTTGTTGATGTTCTGAACGGCAGCCATTGGCACAGTCGGCGCAGTCGATTCGGCACCGCCGACGGTAGCAAACGCGATGTTCACGTACATGCCAATCTTCAGCTGCTGGCCGGGGTTTGCCAGTTCGACGCGAACCTGCCCCGTACGGGTGGCCGTATCCAGAGTAGGGTCCACGTAGGAGACTTGCCCACGAAAGATCCTCCCTGGATAAGCTTCAGTGGTAATGCTAGCGCCGCTCCCGATCCTAATTCGCCCAAGGTCCTTTTCGTAAACCTGACCCACAACCCAAACGCTGGAAAGATCCGCAATACGCAAAATCTCCTTGTTCGCTTCTACCACTTCTCCCGGATTCGCAGAGCGAGCAATGACTGATCCGGTGACGGGAGCAGGCAGAGAGACCTCCGAGCTGATTTGTGATGATGATTTGAGCCCGCTCACCTGTCGCTGGCTCAGACCAAACAATAGTAGCTTTTGCCTCTGCGAAGCGACTTCGGCTTCTGCTGTCTTTAACTTGGTGGTGGCCTGTTCTAACTCTTCGCGGCTGGCAGCGCCGATTTCCAATAGCCGGATTGTGCGCACATGGTGTTTGTGATGCTCTTCCAACTCAGCAAGCGCCGTCAGGTAACTCGTTTGAGCCATGGCTAGATCATTACTGAATACTACCGCGAGAGACTGACCTCGCCTCACGTTTGCGCCTAACTCGACATTCACGCGCCGCACAATGCCCCCAACCAGAGACACAACCGGCGTCGTGCGATAAGCATTTTCCCGAACCACGCCCGTACCAGTCTGACCACCGGTGTTAGCCTCCACCAGTTGTTCGCCTACCGCCTCGATTTTGATGCCTGCACGATCAACCATCTCAGGCGCTAGAGTTAGTGTCGTCTCAACCGGAGCTGCCGGCGCACCGGGATCCGGCTGTTCCAGCGAGATATTGCGTGGAGCGGGTACGGGGCGACCGGCGCCACTCTTACTCGATCGGAAAAACAGCCATGCCGCAACCGCAGCAACTATCAGTACTGCGAGCACAGCCGTGACGATTAACAAATACTTGCGCCGGACGGCGCGCGCCTCAAGCTGGTGCGCCAACTCTTCCGCTGTAGGCTCGCTTTGAGCTTTTAGTCCTTCTCTTTCACTCATTTTTTTGTCAACTCCGGCGAGGCTGACGCTCGCGAGATGTCCACACGGGCAAGGTAAGTCGCCAGCTGAGCGTCTATGTATTCATTCTCAAGTTCGATATATCGCCTTTGCTCGGTAATGAAATCGAGCAGCGATTTCGAGCCGAGTTCGTAAGTCTGCCGTATCACATCCAGGTTCGTGCTCGCCTGTTCTTTGACCCCTACCCGATAGATCTCCATTGCGCGCGCGGCGCGTTCATACTGTGCGTAGGCTGCGGCTACTTCGCGGCGTATCGTCAGTTCAGTAAACTCGCGTCGTCGTTTGGCTGCGTCCGCGTCCGCGACTGCCGCTTCAATCGCGCCTTGGTTCTTATTCAACACAGGAAGGCTGATCGTCACTCCGAAAGTAAGAAAATTGAAAACGCTCTCGACTGGCTGCAACTGACCGATGTCATTGATCCCAAAAACGGGAAAGCCCGACCTCATCCGCTGATAGCCGGCATTGATACTGGCATCAGGCCTTCCGCCTGCGCGCGCTTCAACGATTCTCGCTTCAGCCAAACGCTCAACGGCACGCGCCATTTCCAAGTCGGGCCGGGCACGCAAGGCTTGTTCAATAGCTTCAGCGATAGGTTTGAGAGGCCCGATCAGATTGAGAAAGTCACCACTAAGTCGAAGCGGTTCATTGGAGGGCATACCGATCAGATTGCGCAATTCGAGCAGGGCGATTTCGACTCTGCCTTCGTTCGTCTCACGCATCGACCTCAAGCGGTTAACTTCAACCAGAACCATGTTCTGCTCAAGCGGGGGGCTGCGGCCCTCGACTACGCGCGCCTCCACCAGCCGGTAACCGCGCTGGCTGTTCGCCAGCAAGTCTTCCGTAAATCTCAGCTTAAGAATTTCGGCAAGGCTCTGGCCAAACTTCGATCGAACTTCTGCGGCCAGCATCCGCTCGCGATCCGCGAC
>JBGTCM010000065.1:0-10008 GCA_041748795.1 Pyrinomonadaceae bacterium | reverse complement strand
CTGACACCGGCGGGAGTCAGCAGTGTGGTCGACGTCACATCATCCGGCGAAGCGCTGGTGCAAACAGATACGTCGCAGGTCGGCAGAAATTTTGAGACGCGGCAGGTCGAAGACTTGCCCATCTTCAATGACGTGCGGTCGCTTGCTTTGCTTTCGCCGAATGTCGTGGCCCAGGGTGTGGGCGTGGCAGGTGACGGCGGGTCAGTAGGCGGCACGCGTCCGCATGCCAACGCGTTCAACGTTGACGGCGTTGACAACAACTCGCCGGATCTAACGGGCAAAGAGGTCAATATTATTCAGGACGCGATTTCGGAGGTGTCGATCCTGACCAATAACTACAACGCTGAGTATGGCACGGGCGCTGCCGGCCAGTTCAACACTGTCACCAAGAGCGGGACGAACAAATTCCATGGTTCCGTTTTCGGCTACCTGCAGAACCGTCACCTCAACGCTGCGTCCACCAGTGAAGAGTTTAATCTTCAAACCGGCGTCATCGATCAAAAGGTCCCGTTTACCAATCCGCGGTATGGTGGAACTCTTGGCGGCCCCATATTCAAAAACAAACTGTTCTTCTTTGGAGCGTATCAACGCGACCAAATTAATCAACAGTCGACCGGCGTGTCATACACCGCGCCAACCAGCGCCGGGCTTACACAGATTGGCGCACTTCCGGGAGCAAGTGCTTTCGTAATTAACCTGCTCCGCAGCAATCTGGTTCTTCCGGAGACAGCTACCGAAACTCAAACCGTTCTGGGCAGGGCGGGAATTCCGTTCGGTGTGGTTTCACTTGTCACACCGGGTGGTTTTCTGGAGAAGCAGTATCAGATCAATATCGATCATTTGATGAACTCCAGAAACCAGTTTCGTTACCGTTTCAGTTCGGACAACATCGGTACTGAGCAGCCTGGCAACGGCAATCCGAAGTTCAATAATCAACAGAATGTTCTGGCCAGGCTGTTTTCGGCCGGCTGGATCCACACAGTGAACGCCAGCGTGGTAAACGAAACGCGGTTGTCGTACAAGCGTTTCCTTCGCGACTATCCGCTCAACGATCCGGCGTTTAATACGTTTCCAAATATCACCGTGGCGCCTTTGAACCTGGGCCTCGGTCCAAATGGAAACCTGCCACAGGGCGGATTGAACCATTCCTATCAAATCTACGACGCGCTCAGTTATTCGCGCGGCTCACACAACTTCAAGTTTGGCGGAGAGGTGAGGTTTCTGATCTTTACCAGCTTCTTTCTGCCACGTGGCCGTGGTGACTACAATTACGCGACGCTCGACGAGTTGATTCGCGACGTGATTCCAACAAACGTCGATCTGCGCGGCGTTGGTTCGTCAGCTTTCACCGGCAACCAGCGGAAGTACTACGCGTTTGCACAGGACGATTGGAAGGTTACTCCGAACCTGACTCTCAATCTCGGATTGCGTTACGAATATCTTGGTCTGCCGCGTGACGCGGCGCTGCAGGGGTTGAACTCGATCGCAAACGTACCGGGCGTAATCGAATTCAATGTTCCCAAAACAGACAAGAACAACTTCTCGCCTCGCCTGGGACTGGCCTACTCTCCGGAGTTTACCAGCCGTGTAGGACGGATCATTTCCGGCTCACGTGGGCAGAGTTCGTTTCGCGCTGCTTTTGGAATCAACTACTACGAGACTTATCAAAACCTTTACCTGTTGAATCTGCCACCGCAGTTTCAACAGGAGATCGGCGCCGCGGCCTTTGGTTACACTCCGCCATTCCTGCAGAACGGCGGCGTTTCGCCAACGCCTATTCCGCCTAACACAGTAGCCGACGCGCGCGCCGCGACCGGCTCTTACATCAACAATGCCGTCGAGCCTTACATCATGTCGGGCACGCTTTCTTACCAGCGTGAGCTGGGACGCAGCACCCTTCTGGAGTTGCGTTACCTGCACACTGCCGGTCGTCATCTGCCCGTGCAGGTTCGACTCAACGGTGGACTTGTTGACTACAGCAGGCTGGTGATGCCGACTTTCCTTGCTGCTCCCGGAGCTGCACAGTTGGCTGGCCGGCCCACCCTGGGAAGCCTTGGTCTCGATAGCCTTTTCCCGAAACGACTCGCGCCGTATGGTTTCGTCGGCGCCGTCACATCGTTTGAGCCTGAGGGAAACTCGGTCTACGACGGTGGCTCGGTTAGCCTTACCCGCAGGTTAACCAATGGCCTGGCGCTGACCGCGGCCTATACGTTCAGCAAGGCGATTGACAACGCGACTAACGAGCTCTTCTCGAGCACGGTCAACCCGCGTCGGGCGCAGGATGGTTTCGATCTGCGTCAGGAACGATCTCTATCCGCGATCGATGTGCCGCATCGGTTTGCCGCCTCGTTCAACTACGACCTGCCCTTCTTTAAAAGCAGCAGTAACGGTTGGCTTAAGGGCGCACTGGGCGGATGGCAGATCAACGGCGTCTTTCAAACGCAGTCAGGTCAGCTAATGACACCGCAGTCGGTCCTTGATAGCAATCGCAACGGCGACGCTGCGGGAGATCGGACCATCGTTAACCTGAGCGGTGTACGCGGCACCGGCAGCGGTGTTTATGCTGTCAACGCGTTGGGCCAGCGAATCGTAGATGGCGGCGGGGCGGACGTGCTTGGCGATCCATCAACGGTGGGTTATGTGGCGATCAATGGGTCGGCCCAGTACATTCAGGCCGGACCAGGCGCACGCGCCAACGCCGGTCGCAACACGCTGCGCACAAACAGCTGGAATCGTACTGATATGACCCTGGTGAAGAATATTCGCTTCGGGGAAGACCGGTACAACGTCCAGTTTGCGGCGGAAGTCGGCAACCTCTTCAACCAAAGGATTCGCACCATTGGTGATTTTGGTTCACCGTTCTTTGTGAACCAGAACGACTTTAACGGTACGAATCAATTCGGGATTGGCGCCGTATCATTTGCCTTCCCGGATGTAACCAGTCCGCTCTTCAATAACTACAGCGCGGGCAATTTCAGCGGCCGCACAGTTCAACTGCGCGCCAAGTTTATTTTCTAGACAGATCACGTTCGGCGGCAGTAGCCCGACTGTCAGGGAGGGCGTTCCGGCGCCGTTAAGGAACGGGGAGTGGCTTATGCGCTCCCCGTTTATTTTGCGGTCGCACAACGATCATTAATGAGGCGCCCCCGAGTGGGGCCAACGTGCGGCGTCGCGGAGCGATTTCATTAGCACCGTGGCTTTAGCCCGGTGATCAAAATACGATTGAGAATCCTAAAACCGTTTTAACGGTAATAATATACTTGACTGACCACGATGTTTCCTGTATTCTCTCTACATGGAAACCCCAAAGACATTACAGCAAGCGGTAATCTACTTCTCGAAACCCGAGAACTGCAACGAGTTCATGATAGCCATGCGCTGGCCGGATGGCATAGTCCGCTGCCCTACCTGTGACGCGGAAAAGGTCACGTATCTAGCAAAGGCGAACGTCTATAAATGCTACGAGAAGCATCCCCGCGCTAAGTTCTCGCTCAAGGTCGGAACGATATTCGAGGATAGCCCATTAGGTCTGGACAAGTGGCTAATGGCGATCTGGCTGATTGCCAACGCGAAGAATGGCATCAGTTCTTACGAACTATCCCGTCACTTAGGCATCACCCAAAAGGCAGCGTGGCACGTCCTGCATCGTATCCGCTTAGCCATGCAGAACGGGTCTATTAACAAGCTATCGGGCCGCGTGGAAATTGACGAAACTTGGATCGGTGGCAAGGCCCGAAACATACACAAGTCGGTACTAGCGAAGCGAGTGGATCAGTTTGCTACCCCGCGCACTGGCCGCAATCAGAATATCGGCAAGGTTGCCGTTGTGGGCTTACTGGAACGTCACGGTGAAGTTAGAACCACAGTCATCACAGATAACAAACGTCGCTCGCTTCAGGCTGAAATAGGCAAACACGTAGAACGAGGTTCTGTGGTCTATACGGACGCTTTACGCTCTTACAATCACCTTGGCGAAGAATACATTCATAACGTAATCAATCACGCGGTTGAATACGTCAACGGTCACATTCATACAAACGGAATTGAAAACTTTTGGAGTTTGCTCAAGCGGACAATCAGAGGGACTTACGTTGCTGTTGAGCCGTTCCACTTGTTCCGTTATCTCGATGAGCAAGCCTTCAGATTCAACAAGCGAAAAGGTACGGATGCCGATAGGTTCGCCGCGCTGGTTTCAATGATTACTGGAAAGCGTTTGGAATATAAGAACCTTATCGGCCAAGCAGCACAATCGTGACGGCGGAAAGCCTCGACAACGACGCGGCAAACGGAAGAAACCCTAATAAAAAGCCTATTGTTTGCACGTGCTAAAATCCTCACAGCATGTCAGAACTTCGTCTACGAATTGAACTGAATAAAGGCGGGATCGGAATCTCGTTTCATAAGCTCGCGGAAATTTCTGTCGAGGCTGAGAAATTTTTGCGCATGATTGTAGAGGATGTTGATCGACGGATCACGGGCCATTGGATAGCCAAGGATTTCGAAAATAGTTCGGTGGACTTCACGGCGGAATTCAGTGGGCTAATTACTTCGGAACAAGCAATCTTGTGCTCGAATGCTTTAGACGCCACGATGAAGGAGGATTTTGACTTCTCAGTCTTAGAGCAGCACCGAGTTAGGCGTGCAACTCTTTTACAGTATGCCAAAATCGCTAAACCAATTGCTCCCGATGAGGCAATTTATTTTGCTATCTTGAATGGACATAAGCCCACCTTGGGTGCGCCGAGTGAGAAGCGACATGTCTTAACCAAAGATCACTCGATCACGCTTACGCAGCAGATAAAACTCACTGACACTGTTTCGTTTGAGGGTTCAATTCAAGGTGTTATTACCGCGTTGTTCAAAGATCAAGCAACGTACTCCAAACCACATTTTCGTTTACGGGAGTTGTCCTCTGGCGAGTTGATTTCTTGTTACTACACCTCTGATTTATATGAGATGGTGATTTATGGCCTTCAGCACAAGGATTCTGTTGTACATGTGGCCGGGACAATCTTAGCCTCTCGAACAGAACGTAGACCGCTATCAATCCAGGTTAAAAAAATCCAAGTGGCCGAAGCTTACCAAGATGGAGACTTGGCGCGATTTATCGGGTGTGCACCAGAGGCTACGGGGGATTCGACAACAGAAGAATTCATCGCGAATATTAGAAAGAGACAAGCAAGCGACGTTATTCTCAACGAGGAGATTACATGAGCCTCTACATGGAATCGCCCTGTTTCATCGATGTAGCTAAATACAAGTTAGGAATGACAAACTCCATTGATGATCTAGCGAACAAAGAACCTCACATTCAGGCTTGCATAAAACTGCTAGACGCGGCTGAAAAAGGTGACGTAGTAATACTCACCGCCAATCTTACGAATTCTGAATGCCAACACTTAGACGGCCTCTATACCGCTGAAATGAGGAGGTTATTTAGGTCAATCCTGACTTCGGGGAAGATCGTTAAACTTGTTACTGATACCGTATTCATTTCGGAGCGGGCGCAAGAGCTTCGGTGGGTTCATGGGATTAACCTGAGCGGTGCGGACGCTCACCACTTAGCCACGGCATTGGAAGCGGGATGTGCGGAGTTCATTACATACGATAATGGCTTTCTAAAACAAAAAGAAAAGATACGAGCGTTGGGCATCCGCGTAATCAAAGGATATGAATCCAACTCATTGCCCTTGGACCCGCCGCCAGAGCGTCCCGCGCATCATGTTGCGAGAAGCCTTCAAGGCGAAGGACAAGGCGGGCTTTTTGATTCAGATACTGAGACCGATGAATCGAGGGAACGGGAGGAATCCCAAAACGATGGGTAGCAAACCAAAAACAAAACCAACTAAACCACCGTCAGAGGAATACTCACGCTTTGAGAAACTAGCAAAGCAACTTATCTCAGTTCCTAAAAGCGAGATAGATAAACGGCAACGAGAATACGAAAAGAAAAAGGCGGCTAAGAAACGGAAAGCCGCATGAAACCTGTTTTCCGATATGACAAACACATGCCCGAAACGGACGATGTAACCCTCATCGTTCTTAAGGGGCATCTGCTTGTCGAGGAAATGTTGGTTCAGTTAGCCGAAACGGTATTTCCTCACCCGCAATATTTAACTGACGCGAACCTCATGTTTTACAAACTAGTGTGTGTCGTCAGGGCCACTCTCTTGGAAAGATCTGATGACGCTGCTTGGCAATTGATTTTGTCCCTTAACTCCCTAAGAAATGACTTGGCTCATAACTTGGAGTCCTCAAAGCGGCAAGATCGCCTCAACGCGCTGTTTACGATTGCCGCGCAAGTTCAGCCCAGTCCGGGAATGCTATATGACAGGAGTGGCGATGTTTCATTAGAGGAATCAGAACGTTTAAGGCGGGCCGTTGTGGATTGCATGGAGTTTTTGATTTCCCTAACCTCCCACTACGAGAAAACCAGCAATCACCCATCTAAGGTGCTGGGTTGAGGAGTTTATCCAGAACCTCATTCAGATTCTTAGGATTCGTCTTGGCGTTATTTTCCCGTTGTTTTGGTGTCAAGTAGTTTGTATTGGAAACGACTGGTTTTCCTGTTGCTCTTTCAATATTGACTCGTGCGTTTCCTGCAATACGACCGCCCTGACTCGCCACATTCATGTGTTGCTGTACTCCAGTTGGATTGGTTGACTTAGTGATCTCGCGTGTTGCTTGTTCTCCCAAAGTAGTGAGAGTCAATTCAATCGGAGTCATATTGTCACGTAGTGGCTGACTCTTGAGTCCCTTAATCCGCTTATGTTCTGCCGTTCTAATTCCGAATGTACCAAGAGAGATCGCGTCTGTTAAAAAAGCGATGTATTCAATCACCCCTCGACTACTCCACTCCGCTTCTAACAATTCGCGAGACGCCTTATTCCGAATCCTCGCGTCAATCCACTCGTCGTCGTAGCCCTTGGCTCGATAAAGAGCGATGGCCCGCTTGATTGCTAACTCTGGATTTTGTGCTTCTTCAAGACGCTCAAATCCTACTTTCGCCAACCACTTCTTAAACGGCTCTGCTTTGGCACTAGGAACCGATTGCATTAAGCGAAAAACACCCTCAATGTTAATGAAAGTCGTCTTTTGAGTGCCACCTGCTGACTTAAATGGTAAGGTCCTCGTTATTTCCGAGTACCTTTGATCAAGCCCTTCATCCTTGCGACGCAGGTCAGCTACATAGCGCGTACCATCGGACGTACCAGTAACGGCCTCCACCGCGTCCTTCACACAAATCCACCACTCACCGTCATGGAGAACCTTCCTTATCTCCTTTTTTTGAAAGAGGTCTATCTTGCTTTCACCTTCAGTCGGAAGGTCTATTTGGGTCATTTGATTGCGTTACTCCGAGGATTAAGATTGGTCTCCAGATTGTAAGCCTCACTCATGCTTGATTCAAAACGTAAAACAAGGCCCTCGCAAAATTCGAGGACCTCTAAAACCAAGCGAAACAGAAGAAATCGGCGCAAACAAGTCTCAATGAGCGCTATCTTTTCGCTAACAGCCTCTCACCCTTTATTTTTGTTTGCCCGAGTTAGTTATCAAGGGCTAACATCTACCTACCTCGTACACCTTGTTAGCCAGAGTTCTTACATTGAACGTAAGGATAGGAACGAACTTATGACTTATGATCCGTCACTTTTTGAAGAAGTGCGATCCACCGGCACGTTTGGGCTGACCGCGTCATGGGACCAAAACGAACGAGAGCAACGAGACCTCGTCGCGCCTGGCAATTCAATAATATGCATACCCATTATTACTGTAATCTCTATAACGAGTGCTTCGTATCGCTGGAGATTAGTCGATCAACGAACTGTCAGGGTGTGGATGCACGCTTGGGGAAGCCAAACTCCTCTAGATCAATGGCGCGGTTGGGTAGACTTGAGATACGAACTAGTGTGCTCCTTGCGGCGCTCAGGGGTTGCTGACCACATCGCGGTTGAATGTCCACCATCGAACGTCGATATACCTATCGAAGGAGGCACGACACCTTACGAGGGTGGTGGTGTAGAGACCCATTGCCAGATGCTAGATCCTCAAAAGCCCGGTGTCCTAATGTGCATACCCTATAATATTAAAGACGGAAACAAGATTTACGGAATGCCTTATCCTTGCGGTGTCTGCTTTGAAAGCGAGAACCCTGGCTAAGAGAAAACCCCTGGATGAGCCTGCCCACAACTCGCTGTGGTCGGTCAAGTATATTATTACCGTTTTAACGGTTTCTTCCCCACGCAACTAAAACCGTTGAAACGGTTTCATTACTTAATCTTGATTGTGATCACCGCGCTAAAGCCGCGGTGCTAATGAGATCGCTCCGCGTTTTCGGGAAGCTACGTTCTCACAAACGCTTTTGCAAAATTCTCAGCAACTCGCGCCAACCGTCACAGCGACCCTCGAGGTTCCCTATCAAACTGGGGATGTGCTAAATCTCAGCCCTGACTTCAAAGAAAGGACACACCCACCAGATGTCAATTCATTCCTATACACGCTGCTGGCTGCACCTGATTTGGACAACGCTCGATCGTGAGCCAATGCTGACTAAGCCTGCCGCCGCAAGGTCATCAACTTTCCTCACTGACTATGCACTTCAGAAAGGAATTTACATGAAGGTCAATTATGTAAATCCCGAACATGTACATACGCTAATCGACTTACCCACAAACAAGTGCATCGAAGAAGTCATCAAGCTCTTTAAAGGCAGCTCTTCTCATTGGATAAACGAGAATCGACTTCTACGCGGAAGATTCGCTTGGGGTCGCGGTTATGGAGCGTTCTCCGTCTCTCATTCAGACGTTGACAAAGTCGCAGCCTACATCGCGGACCAAGAAGAACATCACCGCAAGAAGAGTTTTAGTGCGGAGTACCAGTTGTTTATTGAGAAGTATGGGTTGGAGTGGCGCGACGACTAGAAGGCGAGCCCACGGAATATATTCTACGTGAAGCACCGTGCAGCGATCTCATTAGGACTGCGACTTCAGCCCGGTGACCAAGATCCGTTGAAGGGACGCTCGAACCAGTTCAACAGTTTTCACCAGCAGCAGGAAGAAACCAGCAGGAAGAAACCGTTAGAAACGGTTCAAGGATCGTTACTCGAATCTTCCTCACCGGGCTGAAGCCGCGGTGCTAATGAGATCGCTTCGCGATGCGCCGCTTTCGAGCTTGACTGATGCTTGCTAATGCTGGGGGTCAAGCTCGTCGGTCGTTCCAAGATACCCGACGATACAATCTCGGATCCGCAGGTATGAACGTTCATACGCGGCCTCGCCTTCGGCAAATGGATCAGCAAGCTCAACGCCACGCTTCTTCGGATCAAATTCGCCCAGCAGGCTCACACGTTCTGGAGATATGCCATGCACATAAACGAGTGCGTCTGCATGGTCCTGTTCCATAACAAGAAAGCGGGTGATTGATTCCAGAGGCAGCTCGCGCACCCATGTGGGCGCCTTGTCAGGCGGTGGTGTGTTGTGTCGCAAACACATGCTGGAGGTCTCATCCAACGGTGGCACATCTGAGAAATCAACCACACCAGCCGAATACACTTCCACATCAAGCGACCTTTTCTTTGCCTCGTCGACAAGAATCGCATGGGCCATCACGCTGCGGCACCGGTTAGCTGTACAGATAAGAGCTATTGAAGGCGCGTTAGGCCCTCTCGACTGGTTCGTGTTCATTTCGTGTGTTTCGTGGACCGTCACCTTCGTTCATGATCACATATGCTGGTCGGAGCAATAGACGCTGCGCTGTAGCGGGGGCACGCTTCGCTTAGCCCGCCTTCCCCGCCTCTAACCCCTCACGTCTGTTTAATGCTCTAAATAGCCTTTCGCCATCAGCAGTTCCGCATTGAGGATCGCAGCCCCAGCGGCGCCTCTAATCGTGTTATGACTGAGCGCCACGAATCGGTAGTCGAGCACGTTGTCTTCTCGCAGGCGACCAACTGTGACGCTCATACCGTTTCCCGCATCTCGATCCAGGCGCGGCTGAGGACGATCGGGTTCATCC
>JBGTCM010000064.1:0-4487 GCA_041748795.1 Pyrinomonadaceae bacterium | reverse complement strand
TGACGGTGTGCCGCTTCAACAATCGAAGCAGCAACGTCGCCGTTGTGTGGCGCGACGATCAGGACGTCAACACCCTGAGTCAAAAGATTCTCAGCCTGCTTGATCTGGAGGTTGTCATCCCCGTTTGCGACTTGAACGTTGACTTGTACGCCAAGTTCCTTCGCCCGCTTCTCAACCAGATCCTTGTCTCGCTGCCAGCGCTCTTCTTTCAAAGTGTCCATTGAGAAGCCGATACTGACGGGGTCGTTAGGCCCCTTAACCTTGCGCGTACCGCTCGTACTGTTCGTGGGTTGATTACCCGATACGCAGGCGCCGGCTAGCAGTGCGCAAACCAAAAGCAGAACTGTTAGGGTGGAACGTCTCATCAGAAACTCATCCCTTCTTAGCTATTCGGATTCCTTAAACCGCGACAACAAATGCAGCGCGTAATGCCTAACATGAAGCGCGCGGATCTGCGTGGCGGGTAGAAGCACGCAGTTCAGAGTTCAAGCTTTAGCTTGCGTATTGCCGCAAAGAACGGGCCTAGTGTCGTTCCAAAAAACGCAATCCTAAAGATTGAACGCTGAACTACACGCCCCCGTCGGTTTGATCCGGGAATATTGATCAACAAAGTATGTAACGACGGTCGCCCGGTTCAAGTCGACCGTGCTGTAACGTGGAGCACGCGCAGATCGATCGAAAGGCGTGGCCGAATCAAAATGTCCGATCGGGGCCCCAAGCTTACCAGAGTCTCCGCGGGAAATATATTCGTTTTTTGGTGATTATTCCCGTGCTACTATGTGTGCCAGCGCACATACGCATCTATTCAACTGTGTTATCTAGGCACGCGCCTATTTCTATTGCCTTCCCCCAGAAAGCAAGAGTTCACTTTTGGGAGTTCTACATCCCAACTCTGTCAAAGCTGCCGCTTCACCTGGAGCACGAAGAATATGGCAAACCGTCCGGCCTAGGAGGGCCTTCTTATGAATCGAGTTACTTCCGGTTTAATCCGTCTATTAACCTGCTCGCTTTTCGTTGTGCTCGCTGTCGCCGCGGCCAACGGTCAATTCAAAGCCGGAATTCAAGGGACGGTGTCTGACACGGCCGGAGGGCGCGTGCCTGAGGCCAAGGTAACCCTGACCAATACCGAGACCGGCAGAACACAAGAGACCACTTCAAGTGATGATGGCTTTTATAAGATCTCTGGACTGCCGCCATCGACTTACAAGCTTACAGTTGAGAAGGCCGGCTATAAGCAGAAAGTTTTTGATAGCGTTGTGATCAATGCCGAAGCGGTACAGGGAATAGATGTGTCCCTGGACCCCGGGGATGTGAGTGCAACTGTTACCGTGACACAGGACACCTCATCCATTCTGGCGACGGAAAACGCTAACATCGATCGCGCGATAACAACTCAGGAGATTCGTACCCTGCCGCAGTTTGGACGCGACCCTTACGAGTTAACCCGGTTGACGCCCGGAGTGTTTGGCGACTTCGCGCGCGGCGGCTCCGGCGGCGCCGTTAATCTGCCTAATCAATCAGGCCCCGGCGGTTCAAATAGATCGATTTTTCAAACGGAGAACCAACCGCAAATATCTGCTAACGGACAACGCGTGTCAGCGAACGACTTTCAGATCGATGGTACCAGCGTAAACAGTTTGACCTGGGGTGGCGCGGCCGTCATCACGCCCAATCAGGAATCGGTGAAAGAAGTTCGGGTAATAGCAAACAACTACTCCGCTGAGTATGGCCGCAACTCTGGCGCAAAGGTCCTGACAGTTTCTCAAAATGGGACCAACGACTTTCACGGAAGTTTATTCCTTAAGAACAATAGTCCCGGACTAAACTCCTTCAATAAATATGGCGGCGTAAATAACGCCCCTCCCGTACGCAACAACCAGCACTTCAACCAATTTGGCGGCAGCCTTGGCGGTCCGGTTTACCTGCCACGATTTGGGGAAGGTGGACGTTCGGTCTATAGCGGCAAGAATCGGGTTTTCTTTTTCCTTTCCTATGAGGGCCTCCGCAGCAGTTCAAGCGGTGCATTCAATTCGCTAGTTGAAACTGCTGAATTCAGAAACCTGATACAGGCGGTTCGACCCGGGAGCATCACGGCCCGCATTCTGGGCGCGCCCGGCGTTGAGCCTCGGATCATCAGCGTAATCCCAACCACTTGTGCCGCTGCCGGATTTAACGCTGGCAACTGCCGCCAAGTGCCCGGAGGATTGGACATCGGTTCCCCCGCCGGAGCCACAGGACAATACCTCAATGTTGGAGCGGGCGGCCCATTCGATAACATTCCCGATGTTCAGTTTGCGCAACTCGCAACCATCAACACGAGCCGGGGAAATCAATACAACGGCCGAATTGATCTCAATCTCACCGAGAAGGACTCGCTTGCTTTTAGCAGCTACATCTCGCGTTTTGAAGGGTTAACAAGTGATGCCGGTGGCAGAAGCCGGCCGATGGGCGATATTCGAACAACTCCAGAGAACCTGTTTGGGTCGATTAGCTATACGCGAATTCTTTCTCCCACCACAATAAATGAAGCGCGCTTTAACTTTACTAGCTTCGCATTCAACGAGCTGGAGTCGTCACCTGACACGAACTTCGGTCTGCCGCGAATTGAAATTGAAACCCTTCCCGGCGATCGCATCCGGTTTGGAGCTCCCTGGGCGGAGACTACGCCAGGCGTCTTCTCCGAAAAGACAATGGAGATCCGGGACACGCTCAGAACGGTAATAGGCAATCACGCCTGGGCTTTCGGCGGTGAGCTTCGCAAAGAGCAGGACAACAATGATTTGCTTGGTGGTGCGCGACCACTCTTCACCTTTGGCGGACTGTTCAATTTCGCCAACGGCACCCCGCTGTTTTATCAGATCGACGCCGACCCGCGCACCGGGGGACCACCGGACACGAAGCGCCGTTTCCGCACCCACACGCTCGGCTTTTTTGCTCAGGACGATTGGAAGGTTAAACCTAACCTAACCGTGAACCTGGGACTCAGATGGGAGTACTTTTCTCCACTAACAGAGGCCGACGGCAAGCTTAGTAACCTTGAGCTTGGTTCCGGCGACGCGGCTTTGACAGGCGCCAGAATCGTGAGACCTGACAAACTTTACCCGCCGGATCGTAACAACTTCGCTCCCCGCGTTGGTTTCGCCTGGAGTCCAAGAAAATTTATCGGGATTACTACTGAAGATAAGTTCGTCCTGCGTGGTGGGTTCGGTATTTCCCATAACCGTTTGCCAGACGTGTTGTTTGCCAACTCGCGCGCCAATCCACCGTTCATGGCCCGCTACACCGTTTGCTGCGGAACCAACAACGAGTTCAGCGCGCCATTTGCCGGTGGCGTAATCCTTTATGCGCTGGGAGCAAACAACACACCGTTTAGTTACCCTGCCAATCCGGCGCTGATTCTGACCTTTGATCCAACCACGGGAATCCCAACCAATACGCAAGGTGGCACTAAGCAGGGAGAGATATGGGGCGCTCCGGCCAAGGTCCCGACTCCTTACGTCTATACTTACTCGCTCGAGGGCCAGTACAGCTTGCCTGCGAAAATGACAGGAACCGTCGGGTACCAGGGTAGCGCCAGCCGTAATTTGGTGCGCCTCGTGAACCAAAGATTTATTTACCCAAATGACCCGGGCAGTTTCTTCGCTTCAGGCGTCTTCTTTCCCACACCGGATACTAGCGCGAGCTATAACGCATTGCTGGCGTCGGTATCACGTCGTTTCGCTGAGGGCTTTCAGTTTGGCGCGAACTATCGCTGGGCCAAGAGCGTTGACATCGTCTCCAATGAAAATCCAACAGCCTCCACGAATCCAACCTTCCCTCTTGACGTTAACCAGGAACGTGGACCATCGGATTATGATGCCAGACATCATTTCGTGGCATCGGCCGTATGGGAGCTGCCATTTTTCCGTAATCGCAAAAACCTGACCGGCAAAGTGCTGGGCGGCTGGGAAGTTAGTTCAATCGCTACTTTCCACACGGGCTTCCCGTGGACGCCCGTGATTGGAAACTGCCCGAGTTTCAACAGGCCGATCGTATGCCCCGCGCGTCCG
This sequence comes from Pyrinomonadaceae bacterium, assembly GCA_041748795.1. Classification (GTDB taxonomy): domain Bacteria; phylum Acidobacteriota; class Blastocatellia; order Pyrinomonadales; family Pyrinomonadaceae; genus PSRF01. The sequence continues at coordinate 438 of JBGTCM010000064.1, read as the reverse complement.
ACCGTTTACTTGGGCGGAGCAGGTAACGATACATCCAACCAGGCCTTCATTACCGGTAGCAATTTCCCCGGTGGTGGCCCAAGGTTTTTCTCAACTATAGGCGCTACGGGCGCCGCGGGAACTCCGGTAGCCGGGTTGCTGCCGGGAATCGGGCGCAACTCTTTCCGTGGTCCAAAATATCGCGATATAGATTTAACGGTAGCCAAGAAGTTTGGTATGCCTAACGCGTTCGGTGAAAACTCAAATTTTGAGTTGAAGGCAAATTTCTTCAATGTCTTCAACTTCCTTAATTTGCAGTCATTCGGTTTTAACACCGACAGCACCAACATTACCAATCCTAGTTTTGGAAAAGCGCTGGGAGGACTGTCGGGAAGAGTGATGGAGATTCAGGGACGTTTTAGCTTCTGATAGTTTGGAGTGCGGCGGCTCGACGCCGCT
>JBGTCM010000063.1:0-3779 GCA_041748795.1 Pyrinomonadaceae bacterium | reverse complement strand
TGCGCGTCCTACCAAACACCTGCGGCAAAGCTTGCCAAAAACCCAACGACCCATCGCCGATGGCCAGTTTGGGATCCACTGTCAGGCCGCGCTCTTTTAGCTCCAGCAGCAACTCCTTCCAGGACGCTTCCGATTCGCGATAACCATCAGTCAGTCCCAGTAACTCTTTACGCCCGTCTTTAGTGGCCCCCAGTACTACCAGCATGCACTGCCGCGCATCCTCCAGGCGCACGCCAAAATAGATCCCATCAACCCAGATATAGGCATATTCTTTATTGCGCAAATCGCGCTGGCGCCATTGCTCATATTCTAACCGCCACACTTCTTTCAAACGGCAAATGGTCTTGGCTGATAACCCGGGTGCTGCCGGGCCCAGCAACGCGGTCAGCGCGCCAGAGAAATCACTGCTCGACAGTCCTTTCAAATATAGCCACGGCAGCAACTCCTCCACACTCCGCGTCCGCCGTAAATAAGGCGGCAGCAGGCTCGAGCTAAATTTCACCTCGCCGGCTCGGTCACGCACGCGCGGGGCGCGCACGGGTACGTCCCCAATACCGGTCTGAATAGTGCGCTCTGGCAGATAGCCATTGCGTACCACTCGTTGTCGGCCCTGTTCATCTTTCAACTCCGCAAACTGCGCGATCGCTTCCGCTACTTCTGCTTCAACTGCCTGCTGTAACAACTCCTTGGCTCCTCGCCGTAACACCTCGGTTAAGATATCTGCCACCGGCAGGGGCACTCCTGGATTCCTGTAATCAACTACGTTATCTTCCTCCACGGCGTATTCCTCCTTAGCAATAAGGTTGATGGTTCGTCGAAAAACTCATCAAGAATACGCCACCTCTAATTTGCTCATACACAACTTTCGACGATAACTCGGCTTTCGAGCGGAACCCCAGGATCCGTGGAATACCCCTCGTTGCAGCCCGCGATGCGGCCGACAGCCGACTCATCATCAGCGCTTCCGCCGGTTGCGCTATCGGGCGCTTCGCGCGCTGGAATTTCATAATCGTCGTCAACCTGGGGTTTCGCTTCGCTCCACCCCAGGCTTTACGCTGTCGCCGCGCTCCGCGGGCTAAGACAACTCGAACTGAGGACCAACTTAATCAGAGCTCCCTAAAGTGTGTCTGACACGCGCCTAATGCTAATCACAACCGATTTCGAAACCGGCGTGTTGCTCTTCTCCGCCACGCTGCGCACCGGAACCAGCACGTTTGTTTCCGGAAAATAGGTCGCCGCACAACGACGCGGAATGCTGTATGGCACTACGGCGAATCGTCGCGCCACACGCTCCTCGCCCTCGAAGTGGCTGATGATGTCGACGAAATCGCCCTGGTTCAGATTGGCTGCCTTCAGGTCGTCGCGATTCAGGAAGATAACCCTTCGTCCGTTGAAGACTCCGCGGTAACGATCGTCCAACCCGTATATCGAAGTATTGAATTGGTCGTGACTGCGGATGGTCATCATCAAATATTGATCAGGAAGCAGGTCGTGTTTCGGCAACCCATGCACCGTAAAAACGGCGCGACCGCTGGGAGTTTTGAATATACGCTGACTTGGAGCGCTCGGCAGGTGAAAACCTCCCGGCTGCCGTACTCGAATGTTGTAGTCATCAAATCCAGGAATTACTTTCTCGATGCGATCTCTTATTCGGTCGTAGTCCGCAACCAATTCGCCCCAGTCAACACTTGAACGTCGTCCTAGCGTAGCCGTCGCCAGTCGCGCCACAATCGCTGGTTCGCTTAAGAGTTCTGGCGACGCCGGTTTCAAAAATCCTCTCGACGCCTGCACGACCGCCATTGAATTCTCCGTCGTCACAAATTGCGGTCCGCCGGCTTGCAGATCCGTCTCCGTCCTTCCCAGGCACGGCAGAATCAAGGCCTGTTCACCGGTAATCAAATGTCCGCGATTGAGTTTTGTTGAGACCTGAACCGACAGCTTGCAACGACGCAATGCGGTCGCAGTGAACTCGGTGTCTGGCGTCGCGGACAAGAAGTTGCCACCGAGCGCGAAGAATACACGAGCGCGTCCATCGTGCATCGCCTGAATCGCATTTACCGTGTCGAACCCATGATGGTAAGGTGCTTCGAAACCGAACTCCGCGGAGAGGTTATTCAAAAACCAGTCGGGCGGTCGTTCCCAAATACCCATCGTCCTGTCGCCCTGCACATTGCTGTGCCCGCGCACAGGGCATAGTCCCGCGCCCGGTTTTCCAATCTGACCACGGAGCAGCATCAGGTTTACGATCTCCTGAATATTGGCCACAGCATTTTTGTGTTGCGTAAGTCCCATGGCCCAACAGAAGATCGTGTGATCAGAATCAACGAATATCTCTGCCGCTTCCTCGATGTCTGTTCGTCTGACGCCGGATTGTTCCACTATTTCGTCCCAGCTGACGCCTCGCAAAGCCGTGTAAAACTCTTCAAACCCTTCGGTGTAATCGCGAATAAATCCGTGGTCGAGAATGCCCGGGCGCTTTTCTTCCTCAGCCAGGACTGCCTTCATGATTCCTTTGAGCAATGCAACGTCGCCATTGATCCGCACCTGCAGAAACAAGTCTGAGAGTGTTTTTCCCTCACCGAGCCAGCCCAAAACATGCTGCGGATGTTTGAACTTTGTCATGCCGACTTCAGGTAGGGGATTGATGTGGACCAGGCGGCAACCATTCTGTTTCGCCTTCTCGAGTGCGCTCAACATACGCGGGTGGTTCGTGCCGGGATTCTGGCCAATGACGAATATCGCCTGGGCCAGGTTGAAGTCTGCGAGCGTAACGGTTCCCTTGCCCGCCCCGATGGTTTCGCCTAACGCGGAGCCACTGGACTCGTGGCACATGTTTGAGCAATCGGGAAGGTTGTTTGTGCCAAACTGCCGCACGAAGAGTTGATAGAGAAAAGCTGCCTCGTTGCTGGTCCTGCCGGAAGTGTAGAAGATGGCTTCGTCGGGATGATTGAGAGAATTGAGTTCGCCGGCGATGAGTACAAAGGCCTCGTCCCAGCTTATTGCTTCGTAATTCGTCGCACCCGCGCGTAGGACCATCGGATGCGTGATGCGGCCCTGCGTGCCCAGCCAGAAGTCAGATTGATTAGAGAGATCAGCGATGGTCCACTTCTCGAAAAACTCCGGCGTGACGCGTTTGGTTGTGGCTTCATCGGCAACGTGTTTAGCGCCATTCTCGCAAAACTCGGCGTGGGAACGGTCGCCGTCCGGCTCCGGCCACGCGCAACCGGGACAATCAAAGCCGGTTTTCTGATTGAGTTGCAGGAGAGTGCGCACACCACGCGTTAAGCCCATTTCACTCAACGTATGTTTGGTAGTGGCAACTATCGCGGGAATGCCGCCGGCTGTTTTGCTGGGCGACTCGATTTGAACTAAACGGGTCTCTTCCGGAGTTTGAGCGCTGATCTCAGTTGATGTTGGTTCCCGGTCTGACATCTTGTAACCACCGATGATTGATTGTATTTCGTCGGGGAGTGATTACAAAACGACCAGTACCCTCAAAGCGGCTCTGCCGCCGCACAGTGCGGTAAGGCTCGGCCTTACCGTCCGGCACTCTCCCCCCTTGTTTCCTGAGGCTGAGCCTCAGGAAACAGACCATGGGGAAAATGCCTCTTCGGTAAGGCGCAGCCTTACCGCACTGTGCGGCGGCAGAGCCGCGTCTTTAACTTTCGTCCAAGTCTGCTTCTTCTAGTCAGGAGCGCCGTTAATTTCTTCCACTGTTTGCCCAACTAGAAGCTTCCCCTTCCCAACCTGAGAGGTGGCCCGGATTCTTTTCGAGCTCA
>JBGTCM010000062.1:0-8471 GCA_041748795.1 Pyrinomonadaceae bacterium | reverse complement strand
GGTAGCTTGCCATCGGCATGACGCGTGAGTGCCAGAAAATCAGAATCTCTGCGCAGTGACTCAAACACCACGTCGACGCGCGCTTCCATCATTTCCTTCTCACGGACTGCGTGGTATCGCTCGAATTGATAGAAGTGCCGTTTGAGTAATGCCAGGGCTTTTTCGCGTTGCCCGTTTTGCGCGTAAATCCCGGCCAGGTTATAGGAGGCAGGCAGCAGGTTTATATTTTGGCGTGCGATCTTCAGGGCCTCGGCGCCGCGTCCCGCCGACGACATAAAGACAGCGGCGAAAACCTGGTTGTAAGGATCTTTCGGATCGAGATCGAGAGCTTTCTGCGTGTACTCGTTACCCTTTACCGGATTGTGCTCTGAGTTCCAGTAAACGGCAAGGTTCCGGTAGGTTAAGGCAAGTGGAAACTCCTCAGCGGATTGTTCCATCAGGGCCAGTCCTTTTTTGAACTCGCCATCGTGGATTGTCATCTTGCCCAGCCCATGCAAGGCGACTGCACGCGAGAGCGGCTCCGCGTTCATTTGAAGAATCGTGTCGAAGGTGGTTCGCGCCCTGGTCCAATCGCCAATGTGGTGACGATATAGCTCACCAAGGTATCGCAGCGGAGCGGGGTCGGCTGGATCCATCCGGTGCGCCTGGCTGTAGAGCTTTTCCGCAAGCTTGTATTGCGCGTTCAGTTCGGCCACAAGGCCACGTCTCATTATTTGCTCAATTCGAAGACTCTTGCTGGGCTCGAAAACTGGAGCAGGCACGTCTGCCGCGTCAGCAATCGTCGCGTCTTCGGTTACGCCGAGCTTCTTCAGTTCTTTTGCAGCTTCCTTGGCCTTCTTCGGAAACATGCACTTGTGTTGAGCGACAGCTTGATAGAGCTTGACCGCCGCCGCATTATCGCCGGCGGTGAGTTTGGCTTTGGCTTCCTTCAACTGTTCTTCGAGTGAAGTCTCGCGCTGCTTCACTTCACTTTGAACAACCTTCTCCAGCTCAGCTACTTTGAGCTTGCCGTCTTTGTTTTCGACTCTGGTAACAGGAGTGCCGTCAGATGTGGTGATCACGACCACCGGAAGCGTTGATTCTCCGATCAGTTTGTCAGCGTTTGGAACCTGACTGGTGCCATATTCCATCGAAATGCACTGCGTAGCATAAAGCGAAAGCGGGCGAGATTCGCGCAAGCTGGACTTGGTTATCTCTTCCTTGGTTGCCGGGAACCAATAGACTACTAACCCTTTTGCCGGCGGATCCTTCGGCGCGCGAATTTTCCACGGCACGTAATAAACTTCGGCTTTTGCCGCACCGCCTCCGCTCGGCATCCCGCCGCCACCGCCGCCGCCACCACCGCCGCAGGTGGCCCACGCTGGGGAGACGGCAAAGAGAACAATGAGAAGAGAGGCTAACGAACGAGAAAGCGCCGACTCAAATAACGTTTTCATAAATTTCATCCTTTGGGGGCCAGATCATTCGGAAGTAGGACAGACATTCCTGTCTGTCACACGTTTCGCAAGAGTCCTGTTCAATCCAACAGGTCTCATAGTTAATCTTCGACAGGCAGGAATGCCTGTCCTACATCTTTTTGGCTTTCCACTCGGTTAAGCGTTGTTCGAAGCCCGAGGTGTTAGCCTTGGCTGCTTTGCCGAGCGCGAGCGCCTTCTCTCCAATGGTGATGGCTTCCTGCGTCTTGCCTTGCTCAGCCAGGAGACGAGCCTTGCGCGACAAGTTTTGATAAGTCTCCTTAACCTTGATTGACTGGTCGAGCCACGTGGCGCCTTCGGCAGCGCTGCCTGGTTGGGACAAGGCAAAGTTTGCCGCCTGGAACGGAGTGTTCCAATCCTCAGGCTTTGCGGCCGCCACTGCAGCACGCGCTTTCGCCAGTGCCAATGCTGGAACGTCTTTTACCTCAACTGTGAAAGGGACGGTCAACTTCTCCCAGCGGATATTGACCCGCGCCGCGGTGTCGGAAACAGGCTCAATTCCATATTCCAACCACTCCTTACTTTCACTAATCCACTCCGGCTTTACCTTCACACGTAAAGTGTCTTTGGCAGCGTCGTAATTAAAACTGCCCCATTGATTGGCAACGCTGTTGAAGATGATGATCCACTCATCCTTATTCGGTACGGTATGAAGGCTGTAACTACCGGCCGGGAGTTTCTGTCCATTGATAAACACGTCATCAGTGACGACAAACTGAGTAGCTTCGTTCGCGCCGCTGCGCCATGCGTGGCCCCAGGGAACAATTACCGCGTCCTTTGGCCTGGCACTTTGATCATCAAGTGTCGCTTCGCCTTTGACTTCAGCCTGAGACGGTAGCGGGTCGCCCCAAATCTTTCGGCCCTTAACTCCCGGGCGGCTGTACGTGATTGTTATGTCAGTGACGCCGATGGTCTGCATCACGCTGGCCTTCTGACTGGCTCGCGGCACGCGCACCTGGCCCATAGCCGAAAGGCCGGCGCCTATCAGTACAACTGCCAATGAAGAGAAGTAGAAACGTTTCAACGAAATCATTGTGTGGCTCCTGTTTTTGGTTGTTAAAGACGATGATCGCGATAGCGTGGCTTAGCAAAAGTTGGCTACATGATCCGACTAATCCGAGCAGGGGAGACCGGAAGCCGTTTGTCGAACCAACACCGAGTGTGCCTGTTATTTTCTCACATTAATCAGAAAGTTTGAATCGATTTTGGCCCTCTCCTTAGCTCAACTGGCGCCGAAATAATCCGCAGATTACTCAGATTCCACCGATTACTAACTTTCCGAAGCCAAACCGAGCCATGTCGGTCTTTTCGTCCTTTCTAAAATCTGCGTAATCTGCGTAATCTGCGTAATCTGCGGATAACTTTGGCTTTCCTCACCGCCCCTCTTCATGCTACAAGTGGCGCGCTAGCCACCAGTCCGGACCCCAGAGAGAAATCAAAATGCTTACCTACTCCCGCGCATTCTTTGCGTCTGCCGTTGCTGTCATCTGTGCATTCTGTGCGTCGCTTCAAGCACAATCACCCGCGGGTTCTACGAGATTACTGCGCACGCCAACAGTCAGTGCGACCCAGATTGCTTTCGCTTACGCGAACAACATCTGGACAGTGCCCCGCGGCGGCGGATCTGCGCGTCGCATAACGAGTTTTCAGGGACTGACGACCACTCCACACTTTTCACCTGACGGAAAGTGGATCACTTTCAGCGGTGAATACGCCGGCAACCTTGACGTATATGTCGTCGCTGCGGACGGCGGTGAACCAAGACGACTGACCTGGCATCCGGGCAGCGATCAGGTGCAGGGCTGGATGCCGGACGGCAAGTCGATTCTCTTCGTCTCATCACGCGCATCGTGGGCGCCAAATGCAACTCCGCGTTTTTGGACCGTGCCGGTTGAGGGAGGAGTCGAATCTCCGATGGCATTGCCGCGGGCTTATCAGGGCAAAATTTCCGCGGACGGATCTCGCGCAGCTTATCGCATGAACACTTCCTGGGACGAAGAACGGCGTAACTATCGCGGCGGCCAGAATCGCCCTATCTGGATTGTCGATCTAAAAACATTCGACCTTGTTTCACCTCCATGGACCGAATCGAAAGACGTCGATCCTGTCTGGGTAGACGATGCTGTTTACTTCATCTCTGATCGAGATGGCGTGGCGAATATCTGGGAGTATCAAACGAAGACCCAGAAGCTGGCGCAGGTTACGAAGTTTAAGGACTTCGACGTGAAGGCCATGGATTCAGGCGCTGGTTCGATAGTCTTCGAGCAGGCCGGATACGTCCATGAACTGGATCCGAGGACTGGAAGAGCGAGTGTGGTGAACATCAACGCTGCCGGCGACTTCCCATGGATGATGCCCAACTGGAGAGACGTTTCCAATCGCCTCACGAACATGGCGCTCTCCCCGACCGGAAGAAGGGTTGTTGTGGAAGCACGCGGAGAGATATTCACTATTCCATCGGAGAGGGGCGACGTCCGCAATCTCAGCAACTCGAGCGCTTCTGCCGAAAGAGATCCCGCGTGGTCACCCGATGGAAAGTCCATTTCGTATTTCAGCGACAAGTCGGGCGAGTATCGTCTCTACATCGAAGCACAGGATGGGCTCACGCCTCCTCGTGAAATCGTAATCCCGAATCCTAAACAGTATTACACCTCGTCGTGGTCACCCGACTCGAAGAAAATTCTGTACAGCGACACGGACTTGAAAGTCTGGGTGATGGATGTTGCCAGCGGTCAGGCAAAAGTCGTCGGCAGCGATCCGTGGATGGTGCCGCAACGCACGCTCAACCCGGTGTGGAGTCCCGACTCGAAATGGGTTGCATACGCAAGCCGTCTCCGATCGATGTATCACGCAATCTTTGTCAGTAATGTTGAGACCGGCGAAACGAAACAAGTCACCGACGGGCTGGCCGACGCTGTCTGGCCCACGTGGGACGCCAGCGGAAAATATTTATGGTTTCTGGCCTCCACCGATTTCGGCCTGCGGTCGCAATGGCTCGACATGACGTCGTATCCGCATAACGCCAACTTTGGATTGTATCTGGCGGTTTTGAAGAAGACCGACGCCAGCCCTTTGCTGCCGGAGAGCGATGAAGACCGCGGCGTCGGTACTGGCCGTCGTACGCCGCCGCCGGGAGCTTGTGCCGGCGATCCGCCGCCGGCTGACCGGGCACAAGAAGAACCAGCCGCGACTCCTGCTCCTCGTGGGCCACGCGGGCCGGTTACAGTTCAAATCGACTTCGACGGGTTACCGCAGCGCATTGTTTCAGTCCCGGGTGTGCGTGAGCGACAGTATTTGGAGTTACGCGCCGGACTGGACGGGACAGTTTTCTTCCTCGAAGCGCCCGGTGTTCCCGCCGGCCCGGGCGGAGGACAAGGCAATGAGTTATTGCGTTACCGCTTATGCGACCGCAGGGTGGCGACATTTGTAAACGGGGTCACTACGTATGAAATCAGCGCTGACGGCCGCAAACTTTTGTATCGCGCAAGCGGCGGGGGCGCTGCCGGTGGTCCACCAGTGCCTGGCGCGCCGCCTCCAACCCCATCCTTGTTCATAGTGGAAACAGATCGCAACCCGCCGCAAGCCGGTCAGGGACGGCTGAGTTATTCGCTGCGTATGTATCTGGATCCGAAGCAGGAGTTCAAACAGATATTCAACGAGGGGTGGCGGAATCAGCGCGACTATCTTTACGTTCCGAACCTGCATGGCACTGACTGGCCAAAGATGAAACAGATGTACGGCCAGATGCTGCCTTACGTGATGCATCGCGCCGATCTGAATTACCTGTTGGATATGATGGGGGCTGAGATCGCCATCGGCCATTCGTATGTGCGCGGTGGTGATATGCCCGATGTGCCGCAATCCCCGGGCGGCTTGTTGGGTGCTGATTTCACCATCGAGAATGGGCGATATAAGGTGACGCGAATTTACGACAACGAAAGCTGGAATCCTGAGTTGCGTTCGCCTTTGGCGTCGCCGGGCGCAAGCGTGGAAGCGGGCGACTACATCCTGGCGATCAACGGCGTCGAGTTGAAAGCGCCTGACAATATCTACCGCCTGCTTGATGGCACGGCGAACCGGCAAACTTCGCTAACGATAAACAAGACTCCCAGCATGACGGGCGCGCGCAATGTAACGGTGATTCCAGTCGCGAACGAACAGGGATTGCGCGCGAGAGCGTGGGTTGAATCGAATCGCCGCTTAGTCGAGAAGTTATCCAACGGCCAACTCGCCTACGTTTATCTTCCGAACACAGGCCAGCCCGGGTACACAAGTTTCAATCGTTACTACTTTTCTCAACAGGATAAGAAGGGCGCCGTCATCGACGAGCGTTACAACGGTGGAGGCTCTGCTGCCGATTACATCATCGACGTGATCGCGCGCGATTTTGACGGCTACTTCAATAACGTTGCCGGCGATCGTTTTCCGTTTACCAGTCCCTCCGCGGGAATCTGGGGACCGAAAGTAATGATCATTAATGAGATGGCCGGTTCCGGCGGCGACCTGATGCCCTACATGTTCAAGCGGCGCAAGCTTGGACCGTTAGTTGGCAAACGAACGTGGGGCGGCTTGGTGCATACCGCCGATACGCCGCCGTTCATTGATGGAGGATCGATGATCGCTCCACGCGGTGGTTTCTTTACACGCGACGGTCGCTGGGCTGTAGAGAACGAGGGTGTCGGGCCGGACATCGACGTTGAGAATTGGCCCAAGGAAGTGATCGCCGGCCGCGACCCACAACTCGAACGGGCCGTTGAAGAAGCGATGCGACTTCTCAAGGAGCGACCGGTTGATCGAATGACGAAGGAACCGCCGCCACCCACCTGGGGCAGAAGACCGTAAGGGTCTGAGCCGCCTGCGATACAAGCCTCAGCCCGCGGAGCGGGCGACGGCATAAAGCCTGGGGTGTAGCGAAGCGGAACCCCAGGAAAGCGGCGATTGATAGTCGAAAGCCGATTATTGGGGACCTTAACCTGGGGTTACGCTGCGCTCCACCCCAGGCTTTATTCTGTCGTCCGCTATCGCGGACTGGGACCGTTCACCCCTCCAACCCGCTGTTCTCCAAAGCCACGTAGGTGTCCGCGGAAAAGAGTCCCAGCCACGGATCCGAAGCAGGGGTCAAAAACAATTCCGCATAAACCTTGTTGTTGAATGCGGGCAGGTCATGGCGGCGAGCGTCCATTACCAGCCATGCATGAAGCTTGGTGTGCAAAGAGTATTCGTTGCGCACAGTATCGAGCGCAATATTCATTTGCAGCTTCTGCACTAAACTAGAAAGCTCCTGGTCCACGCTCCGTTTAGATCCGGCGGCCCTGAATACCTTTTGAGTTTGGCGCTTGATCAACCCAATGCTCTGGGCGTCCAGCTGCGCGTCGGCCATATGAAGCTGCGCGATCTTACGCCAGGCAGCTTCGTCAGTGATCGCCCCTAGCTTTTCGGAGCCCGCGGTCATGGATCTCAGGATGGTCGTTTCTGAGTACGCTTTCGTAATTGCCAATGAAGGTATCTGAATAGCCTGCGGCGTGCCGTCCTGATTCCGTGTGACGATAAAATCCCGCGGGATCTCGCCGCCGATTTTCTTTGTATCGGCGACCCAGGCCAGATTGAGCTTGTTTACGCTGTCGCGGTGATGAGCACGAAGGCGCGCTTCCGATTGCGCCTTTGGTTCTTTGGCGAGCGTCGCGAAGAGACTCTCGCTCTGGCCCAGCAAACGCAGGAAAGCCTGTGGTCCATACAGCCCCGGCAGAGCATCGATCGGTTGTCCTTCAGTATCAAGAACGTAATGAATGCTGTTTCCAGTTAACGTGCGTTCAAGTTTGCGACCGTCGCCAAAATCGATTGTGACCTTCGGCGCAGGGCGCACTGATTCCCAGTGGAGAATGTATTGTTCGCGTAATCTGTTTGAAACTTCGGCATTCGAATAGAGCACAGTGCGGAAGAAACGGCTGTTGGCGCAACTAAACTCTTCACTCAATTTCCCCAGCAGTCTTAACGAAAGAATCGGTTTGCCTGCGGCACGCGCCTCGGTTTTTGCCTGATTGAAATCGGTGTACCAATAGAGCCGGCCGAGATAACTATCTTTTTGTTGACTCACGGCATCGAGCGCGGTTTTTATCCGGAGCCAGTGGGCTGTTTTCGCGGCGAGTGGATTTGAGACCTGAAGATTGATCTCCTCTGCATGGACCTTAAAGAGCGCGTTCAGACCCGAAGGCCCCATCGATCGCAGTTGGGCAATTGCTTGCGAAGACTCTGCTGCGTTGGCGGAAATCGCTGTGGCGGCAAGTGTTTCGGGATTGGATTCAGCGAAGGCGGGTGTGGAAAAAAGTAGGAAAAGAACGAGGAGTGGACCTGAGAATCTGGACCTCATGAGAACCTCCGGACAAATCTGAATTGGAAGAGCGTGGCGGGGAGTGGTTGGCCCTTGGAGGCCGCAAGGCAGTAATAGGGTTGTCTTGGGGAAATGATTTGTTTCCGGACCAGGCTTAGCACCAGAAGAAACCGGCACCCGCGTGACGGTTATTAGGAGCGACCAGGCACAGCCTGAAGGCTGGAAGTACTCCGTGAAAGAAATCCTGCCACCATGGAAGTGTCATGAAGGAGAGTGTATTACAGAACCGAGCGCGGTAGCGCCGGATCCCATAGTCAACTTTCGCAGAAATAATTAACCGAAGCTAAATACCGAGATTAAGGTAAGTCTCTGAAACCTTGGTACCGAAAATGGATTATTAGTGGTCCCAGGCTGCTTGTAGCATCCGGCGCTACCGCGCTCGGTTCTGTAATGGGCAGCCATTTCAAGCAAACTAACAGTTTGCTTTACGGTCTGCCGCGTCCGCGGCGAGTGCGATTAGCGTCTCTCTCCTGCTGAAACTGGCGCCACTGCTCGGGCGTCAACACTTTCTGCAACCGTTCATCCGCCTGGCGGCGAATTTCTTCAAAGCGTGGTTCAGATTCTTTGCGATGTGCTTGTAACTGTTCGCGAGTTTCGCCGAGGATTTG
>JBGTCM010000061.1:0-8993 GCA_041748795.1 Pyrinomonadaceae bacterium | reverse complement strand
GTGATGATAATAACGAGCGGGGCGGCGCCGTTTGAGCCTTGAATCTCGCGCAGGAATTCCAGGCCGCTCATGCCTGGGAGGTTAACATCCAGCAGCATCAAGTCGGGCTGTTGCTGCTTTATCAGGATCCGCGCCGCTTCGGCTGAATCCGCTTCGGTGACGCTATAGCCAAACGTCGTCAGGGCCCGCCTCATGCCGTAGCGCGAGGCCTCCTCGTCGTCCACAATCAGTAATCGCAACTTCTCTTGTTTCACCCTTTGTGGTTAGTTTAGAACCTTCGAGGTGAATTTCCCTAGCGCATCGCGTGCCAGAGTGTAGGACAGACATTCCTGTCTGTCGGTCTGTGGATGTTTGTAGGTTGAGTTTGATCCTGATGTCCGAGATATCTTTCCCGAGTCACACAGGCAAGAATGTGTGTCCTACTAAAACATTAACCCCTCCGGCAGGTGAAACAACGAGAAAATGAAGCCGAGCGCTGGCGTCACTTTCACTGATTCCGCTGCGAAGAGGGGTTAACTCCCTCGAAAACCTAAGCCGCTTATGTGTCTAGTCTGTTTATCCTTTACTTATTCCTCCAAGAGTCAGACAGACAGGAATGTCTGTCCTACTTCAGCGTCCGGTTCGCCGACATCACGAGGATGATCGCGTCGCCGGAAGGTCCCGCGTTGAGTGTGCCGACTACTACGGGTTCGCCTTCGCGCATGCTTATGTCGGTGTTCACTCCGGTGTTCTCATAGTTGATGATTGGTGCGGCCGGCGCATTGGAGGCGATGGCGGTGCCCGTTTGAATGGGTATCCTGGCGCCAAAGCTGAAGCCTTCCATTTTAACGATTGACTGACCGGCCGCGTTGGTGGCCAGCTTCACCTGGACCACCTTAAACTCGTTAAAGCTCGGGTTCATGCTTGATGCCGCCGCTGCGGGCAGCAATGAACCACCTATCCAACGCAAACTCAGCCTTCCCTCATTTCTGACTCGGTTGATAAGAGTAGCTGCCAACCGGTAGTTCTTAAACGGCAACGACGTTCGCAATTGTTTGATCACCGCATCCAGTGACGCGGGCAGCTTGGTATCTTCCACGGCGGAATTCGTCGCGATAAGCAGGTAGAGTTGGGTGTCGAGATTGACATCATCGTTCTTCTTATCGCGCTGGTTGGCAGGCTGTGAAGTGTCGGTCGGGCTTTGTGCCCTCACTTGTTGGGAGCCAATCGCCAAACAAGTCATGAGGGTTAAAAACATAAACGTGGCCAGAATTTTGCGCAGACTCATTTCTTAATCTCCTTAAAGGGTTTAGCCGATAACTCGAGGAGAGCGCGTACGACATCGTCGTCGAGCTGATGCATTAGGTGGACCCGAATCAAGTGCCATCGAGATGGGCCAACAGTCGCTTGGTAACACGCACGCATGAACTGAAAGTTCCAAGTAGGACAGACATTCCTGTCTGTCTGAGTTTGGCCTCCTCAAAGGCAGGCGGAAAAGGAGTTGTTATTCCTACCTTTGGGCTATCGAACGACTGACAGACAGGAATGTCTGTCCTACTCTTCGGCAACCAACGGCACGCGCAACTCGAATTTCGCGCCAGCGCCATTAACGCCTGGAATGAGTCGAGCAGATCCGCCCGCTTCCTCCATGCGTTTTCTAACGATCGCCAGGCCCAGGCCGGTGCCTCTTTGCTTAGTGGTGAAGAACGGCTCCCAGATGCGCTGATGCAATTCATCGGATACGCCCTTGCCGCTGTCCGCCACCATCACTACGACGTCACCGTTATCGACACTCGCAGTCACTGCGACTTCCCCATCTCGAGGCGTCGCCTGCATCGCGTTTAGCAACAGATTTGAGAGCGCGATTCTGAGAGCAGAAACAGCAGCGCCCTCGAGCTCCTCGTCTTGTTGAACCTTGGCGGTTAATTTGATGCCTTCCTTTTCAGCGCCCACCTGAAACAGTCTTACGACCGAATTAATAAGCTGCGCGGCTCGCATGGGAAGTTCCGAAGGCGTTTCCTTGCGGGCAAAAGTGAGTAACTGCGTAACGCTCTGGCCCAGCCGATCGGTTTCGCCAACGATCAAACTCAAGTCGCGAGCATATTCCCGGCTCAGGCTTTCGTCCTCGCCCATCACTTGTGCAATCGACTTGATGGCGGAAAGCGGGTTCTTTATCTCATGCGCAACGGTGGCGGCCATCTGTCCGAGCGTGGCGAGTCGCTCGCGCTCAGCCAGCCGTCGTTCCAGCCGCACATTCTCTTCAACGAGCCGGCAGTCTTCAACCGCGATCGCCACCTGATCAGCGAGGACCTCGAGCACGTCGCGTGTCTCCTGCGTTAGTGTCGCCCCCGATGATTCCACCAACAAGAGGCCGGGGACCCTCTCCCCCCGGCGAAGAGGATATGCAATCGAGTAATCCTCTTGTTCAAGCGATGGGTGTTCTTCCACTGGTTGCCAATCTCCACGCTCGGAAGCGCGCAGCACCTCGTTCACCCAGGGCTCTTGAAACGTGTCATTGTCGGCCCCGCGATTCGTTTTTTCTCGCGCGTTATTTGAAGCAGCCGGACCGCTGACAACAATGCGCACACGACGCAGCCCGAGAGCTGCGGTGGTCTGCTTCTCAACGAAGTCCAGCAACTCGGGCAGCTGCTTGTAGCGGCCCGCGTGTGAACTTATCCGCGAAACAATCTGCCGGTAGAGGGCAGTCTCGCGTTCAAACAACTTACGAAAACGTTTTTCCAACCAACCGCGTAGAGGCGCCGCTGCCAGCGCCAGTCCCAGGATTAGCAGCGCTTCCACCACTCCGGGTCTTACGCCATAACGCAGAGTTACCCAGTCGCCCATCGTGCGTATGCCGTAGATGTAGATTGTGAGCACGACCGCCGCAAAGGAAGCGACTATCAAACTCTCTTCGATAATTAATTCGAGGTATCGATAACGATAAATGTAGTAAGCAAGCAGCGCCGACGGCAGCAACGAACCCAGATTGGCAATCGTTTTCAGGTATAAGCCAAGTTGTGTACCTTCGCCGACACCGAGAGCCAGCGCTGCCAGAATGACCACGCCGATACCTACAAAGGACGCGGCCAGCGTTCGCATGATCCGCCGCTCGCTTGCGTTGTTGGTCTTCCTGGCGATCAAGAGCTCCGTGATTGCGATCACGCCGAGGACGTAAGTGATCCAGACCGCCATCGGTAAAATGAGGAACTGGACCCTGGCAAGCATGGGCGCATAAGTGCCGGTCCAAATCTTGTAGATTGCAACCGGCAGAAACAGCGGCGGCCCATAAGATAGAAACAATCGGATCTTTTCGGATCGCTTCAGCGGCCGACCTGCGGCGTTGGCCCAGAGGTGAATATGAGCGTGTAGCAGAAACGAGTAGGCGAGAGTAATACTTATGACTGCGATCGTGTCTACGACTCTAAGCGTGGTGGCCCAATGAGTGAACCCAAGTCCGAAGAGGCCGTGCAACGTGATGATGAGATTGCTGCTGTGCCAGCCGCACATACTCAGGGCAAGCGCGAATAGAATTCGTTCGATGGGACTCAGCTTGCGGCGGTGAGAAACAAGTTGAACGCCCATCCAGAGCGGCAACACTGCGCCAATGGAATAGCCGACAAGTTGTAGGACTTCGAGTGGAGACATTGGCGTTCAGGAGGCAGGCCGCAGGAGGCAGGAAGCAGGAAGCAGGAGAAAAGGTGGCAGGTGGCAAGTGGCAGGAAATCAGCAGCGCGTAAAAATCTAAGAGCGCGAATCAACGCAGGCTGTTCAAGGCCCCAGGAGAGTTACCATCTGTTCCTGCCACCTGCCACCTGCCACCTGCCACCTGCCTCCTGCCTTCTTCCTAATGGTCACTGGTTCGCTGACGCGCTGCGCGTCGGCAGGACGATCAACGTGATCTCCGTGCGGCGGTTACGCGTTCTACCTGCGACCGTCGCATTCGTAGCGACGGGATTTGCCGCCCCCATACCGTTAGCCTCAATTCGGGACGCATCAACACCGGCAGACTGGAAGCGATCCGATAACTGGCGAGCGCGCTCCTGTGTCAGTTGCTGCAAGCTGACCTCATCGCCCCTGTTGTCGGTATAAGTCTCTATCAGAACCTGATAATCGGGATTGCTTGCAAGCAATGCAGCCAAGGGTTCCAGTTTAGCGGTGGCGGCCGAATTCAAAGACGCGGCCCGAGCGCCTCCCCAGAGAGACTCAGGCAGCACGAGTTGGATACCTCTCGACGATTCTTTGACCGTGCCGTATTTAGCCAGCGACTGCTTTAAGGCGGCTTCGCCCGCGCGTCTCTGCTGTTCGCGTTGTTCGGCTTCCCTGGTGTCCTCTACAGCTCCCCGCGCGCCTTCAAGTCGCGCCAAATTTATCTTCGCTGTTTCCGCGTCGGCTCGCACAGCTTGTAATTCATCCCGCAAGCGCGAGACTTCGATTCTCTGCTCTCGCAACTGTTCGTTTGCGGTCGCAGTGTCTCGTTCTGCTAACTCACGCGCACGTGTTTCCCGTTCGAGGTCAGCACGTAAGTTCGCAATCTCACGTTGAGCTGCATCGGCGGTACGTTCTGCGGAGCGTAGAGCTTCGTCCCGGCGAAGCGTCTCTTCGCGACGCAGTCTTGAAACCTTCCTGGCCTGGGCCAATTCCTCAGCGCGGGCGCCCGAAGAGGTGGCCTTGCGGGCGAGCACATCAACCTCGGCAATTGGTTGATTGAATCTCAAGGCCTTCTCGGCAGCCTGCAGATCGTCTTCTGCCGTTTGCAGCTCATTGGGCGCGTCCTGCGGTGCGCCTGCAAATTTCGCGAGGTTTATCGCCTGTCTCGCTCCCAGCAACGACACCGGAATATCACGATAATCCGACGTAGCTATCTCCGGGACACGTTGATCCCTGAAATAGTCGCTTGAGTTTCCGATGTATTGGACCCTGACGGACTCAATCTGCGTATTGCCCAGCTTTTGCGGCTGAACGTTTTCGAGGACCACCATACGGCTGGGAACCTTCATGAGGAAATGAGGCTCGGCGGTAACCAGTAAAGCAAATGTCTGCAGAGGCGTGGTTACGTCCAGCTTCGAAGCGACAAACGGACTGCCCCCTCTTTTGATCTCGCCAAGATTGTCAACGCGGCCATCCGGCGAAATGGCCCAAACCACAAAGGTTGTGTAGATGCCACCGAGCTCGTGTGCTCGCGGCAAGTTGTCTATTGAAACCATAACGCGCGTGCCTCGACGGCCTTCACGTTTCACCTTGGCCTCGCCCTTCAATCGTGGGAGCAGGGTTGTGCCCCGAAACTTAACCTCGACAGTCTCATCGAGCGGATAAGTCATCGCCATAGTGGCGCGCGGCAGGTCAGTTTGGGCAACTGCAACGGCGGCAGCGACGGTGCATAGCGAAAGTATTTGCGCGAATCGAGCTAAAAACGGGCTGGACATAGTAAAACCACTCCTCCAGAGTAATTCGGTGTGGGACCTCGATCTCCCAATAGAAGACCTCGTTATAGTTGATGCAAGGCCAGCGTGCATTGTTGCCGAACGGCGGGAAAAGGGTCAAGTTAGTGAGGAACTGCTGCGCGGGCAAACAGGCGTATAGAGTACAAGCTTTAGCTTGCGTGATCAGGTGAGGAGCCCGTCCGCGCGTACGGAGCAGCAAGCTAAAGCTTGTACTCTATACGCCTGTTACTGCCGGGACGTGTTCTGATAGCGGGTCCTGCGGTCGGCCATCAATTGGACTACTGCGATTGAGATTGCGGTGAGCAGGAGAATATGTACGAAGCCGCCCTTGTGAAGTAAAAACTTAAGCGCGAACCAGATAGCCATGAGCACTGCTACTACGAACCACATTCGGCAGACCTCGATAAATGCTTTGATTGAAAAGCGGAGGGATTGGGCGTAACGCACACTGTTAGTTTGCGGACGATGGCTTACCAGCTAGCCAAACTCTTTTTTTTCATCCGAGGCGATCTCTTGGGTTTCGTCTGCAAACTAACAGCTTGCATTACGTCGAAAGCGATCTACGGGGCTTCGTTCAGTTTGTATCCGACCCCGCGAACGGTCAGCACATAACGTGGGTTCTTTGGGTCTGTTTCCAATTTCTTCCGAAGCCGGTTGATGTGCGGATCGATGTTCCTTTGGTAGCCCTCATACTCTGTGCTCCAAACTCTATCGAGCAGAGCGTTGCGCGACCACGCGCGTCCAGGTTCTGAGGCCAACAGCTCGAGAATCTGAAACTCCAGGGGCGTCAGATCGATTCGCACCCCTTGTCTGACTACCTCATGACGTCGCTTATCAACGACCAAATCGCCGACTTCGACGCGTTCGTCATCCGTGCCAGGTTGGATCACACTGGTCCGCCTCAGCAAAGCTTCAACGCGATATTCCAATTCACGAGGACTGAAAGGCTTGCCAAGGTAGTCATCGCCGCCTGATTCATAGCCCGCAACCTTGTAATCAAGGGCGTCGTGTGCCGTCAAAAACAACGCGGGCGTTTGAACGCCCCTGTCCCTGACACGCTTTAGCAGCTCAAAGCCCGTCATTCCCGGCATCGAGACGTCAAAGATAAAACAATCAAACTTCCCTGTGGTGGCCGGTTCCAGAGCTGCGGCACCGCTTTCGTGCTCTACCACCTGAAATCCAAGCCGGCGGAAATATTCAGCCAGCAGCGACCGCATGTCAGCATCGTCATCTACGATCAAGAGCCGTTTTCCGGCGTACTTGCTCGCTACTGGTGGTGTCTGTACCAAGTTTGTTTTGATCCAGTCTGGGGTTCGGGGATTGTTATTGACGTTGGAATTATAGCTTAGTTTCTTAAGTGTGGTCTAAGAAAAGCTTTGAACGCTCATTCAACCCGGAGGGTTAGACAGAAAGTAGCCGGTGGTCGAAGCGCAGCGCAGACCACCGGAGAGCAATGGTTGACACTTCGCACCCCGGCGGGGTGCAAGAAACTGAAAAACGCCAGGACTTTTCTTGCTTTCATCCCTTCTTGCACCCCGCCGGGGTGCTGAGCCCACCCTGTTTTCTTCCGGTGGTCTACGCTGCGCTTCGACCACCGGCTACTTTCTGACAACCCTCCAGGTTGTAAGACGTTTTGTGTTCATCTTCGGAATTAACCGAGCCTTGACGCTCCCTCAGCCGCGTAAGTATAGTGGGCCTTTGCTGTTACGCCGTACAAATCCTTCCTTCAATACTGACAAGCGACTGAACAGAAACTGTCGCAAGCGTTGAATAAACAGAGCTGATGCGCGATCTCAGAAGACTGCTTAGGTATTTGAAGCCTCACCGGGGGACCTTCGCGCTGGCCACGCTCGCGATGCTGATCGTAGGGCTGTTGGAAAGCGCCATCGGCGCCCTCATTGTCCCCATCCTGGATCAGGCTTTGGCCCAGGTGGGCCGCCGCACACCGACACTCTTTGGCCTCCAAAGGATCATCCCCGAATCGGGCCTGGGCGCCTGGAAGACAATCTCGATTCTGTTGCTCACCTTTACCCTCGCTAAAGGTGTCGCTGAATACTTCTCTACATTCCTGATGGCCCGCGTGGGCCAATCAGCAGTGCTCAAGCTCAGACAGGACCTTTACAGTCATCTGCTCGCACAGTCGGCAAGTTTTTTTGAACGTCACCGTACAAACTATTTAGTATCCCGCTTAGTTTCGAGCGCCGCTGCTATAGAGGCGGCTGTCGCGAGCACGCTCCGTGACATGCTGCGCGAGAGTTTTACTTTGATCGCGTTTCTGGCGGCGTCGTTCTATTTCAGCTGGCGCCTGACGCTTGGATCTCTAATCATCGCCCCGATCGTTGCGGTACTAACCGCAAAATTTGGCACCGCGCTTCGCAACCTCGCTCGCGAGAGTTTTGAAGGCAATAAAGAGCTGACGGATACGGCCCAGGAAGCTCTCTCAAATCAAACTATCGTGAAAGCGTATCGCGGGGAGGCCCGCGAGTCGGCCCGCTTCACTGAGGTAGCCAAACGAATAGTCGGCGCTAATCTTCGCGCGGCGAAGATCTCGGGACTGTCACCGCCGGTAATCGAAACGATCGGCGTAGTGTTCATAGTGTTTCTGCTTTATTTCGGCCAACGTGAGATCGTCGCCGGCAGGATGACGGCGGCACACTTTGTAACTTTTCTGATTTTCCTGTTCCGCAGCTACGACCCGATGCGAAAGCTTTCCCGTCTGCAGAACAACATGGAGCAGGCTCTCGCTGCTGCCCAGCACGTTTGGGAAATCATGGATGAGCACGATCATCTGCCGGAAAAACATGATGCGGTCAGGCTCAAACCGCTTGCTGAGCAGATCGAGCTGCGAAACGTCTCTTTCGGCTACGCAAACGAGGAGCGTTCCGTATTGCGCGATGTAAGTCTCAAGATTCCGGCAGGCTCGATGGTCGCCCTGGTGGGCGAATCCGGTGGTGGCAAATCGACGCTCACAAAACTGCTTCCCCGTTTTCACGATCCCACGTCGGGCAGCGTTACGTGGGACGGAGTTGATTTGAGGGATGCGACGCTCGAGAGTCTGCGCCGGCAAATTGCGTTAGTGACTCAGGAAACAGTTTTGTTTAATGACACCGTACGTCACAACATTGCTTACGGAAAACCTGAGGCCACGGACGCCGAAATCCAGGAAGCCGCTCGGATTGCCTTTGCACATGATTTCATCATGGAGCTGCCGCAAGCTTATGAAACCATTGTGGGCGAACGCGGCATATTTCTTTCCGGTGGACAGAGACAACGACTGGCCATCGCACGGTCGTTGCTGGTTGACGCACCTGTCCTGATACTCGACGAAGCTACCTCCGCTCTGGATGCCGAATCCGAACGCTTCGTACAACAGGCAATTGCAAACCTGGTACGCAACCGCACTACTGTAGTGATTGCCCACCGCCTATCGACTATTCGCCGCGCCGACACGATAGTTGTAATGGAGGCCGGCCGCATCACGGAGTTTGGCAAGCACTCCGAGCTATTGGCAAAGGGCGGGCAATATCGGAAGTTGTACGAGCTTCAGTTTGCTGATGAAGAGGAAGAGATGAC
>JBGTCM010000060.1:0-5752 GCA_041748795.1 Pyrinomonadaceae bacterium | reverse complement strand
ATGCGATGGTCGTGATACCAAAGCGAGTGCATCGCTTCTTTAATGTCACCCGTGCCGGGATGCGTGGAATTAACTCCGGCAAGTACGTTTGGATAGTGATGGTCATAAAACTGGCCGCGCTCCTTGAAGAAGCAGGGAAATCCGTCGCTCTCGAGCGGTGTGTGGCCATTGTGCAAGTGTGCAGTCGTCGAAGGCAGGCCGAATCCGCCGTTGTTAGCGGGTAGGTTGTTTCGCAGCCGCAGGAGGACGGATCCCTGCTGCGGAACCCCTAGTGGTCCGTACCGCTCAACAATCATTGGGCCGGGCGTTACCGCGTTGCCGATTACGCCATTCACTATTGGTGCGAAGCCCCATATAGGCTGTAGCGGAAGCTCACCTGGCGGGGCCATACTGACCAATCCCAACTGCTCGGACATATGGTAGTACCTTTGAGGAGGAAACTGGTCAAAAGCCTGATGCGGTTCCGTGCGAGCTTCCCCGGCGGCGGGATTCGGCAGCTTTGTTGGCGGCGCACCCAGCGAAGCCACCGGTTGCGGCTGGAGCACTTGCAACCGCGGCATATTCTCGACGAATGGCGTCGTGTTGGGGCTATTCGGCTCGTCGTCGTCCAGCACAAAACCTGAACGGGTTACTGGATGCGCACTCAATCCTTTTTTCGGAATGAGCAGTCCGGCACTCGTCAGCAGTCCCATTTTTAAAAGGTCACGCCGCTTAAAGCCCGCTGCAATTAGCTCGCGCCGATTATTCGCGGCGATCTGTTTTTCCTTCTCTCGCCGTTTGTTTCTCTTTGAGATATACGCCATTTGGGGAACTCTCCTTTGAGAAGGC
Source organism: Pyrinomonadaceae bacterium (assembly GCA_041748795.1). Classification (GTDB taxonomy): domain Bacteria; phylum Acidobacteriota; class Blastocatellia; order Pyrinomonadales; family Pyrinomonadaceae; genus PSRF01. The sequence goes on along the minus strand of JBGTCM010000060.1, from coordinate 4,924 downwards.
CTGGCAGGAGACATTTAGCCAAGCCTGATTTGCTGCTTGATGACCCTGAGTGTGATTCGGATTCTTGAGTAGGCAGAATACGGAACCACAGAACCTGATGCGGGCAGTCAGATGTGCCCACATTCGCGGACTATTGGAAGCACGAGCTTTTGAGTTGCGAAACTCTAGGCTCCCTCAAGTTCTGGGCTTTGGGAGTTGCCAACAAATGGGAGGATTGCTTGCGAATGATTGCGAAGCGGTGGGCAATCTATTACCAGTCGGATTTTATGTCAAGCAAAAACTCTTACATTTCTTAATAGCCCGGACCTTACACAAGCATCAACGGATCAATCCGCTAATCACACACAAATTCGCGAGTCCGCTAGTCCTCTAGTCCTCTAATGCCTTAGTTGGACCGTCTTAATGCCCCGGACTGCTAGAACCGCAACACAGTGTCCAACTGAAGCCTGGTGGTCGGCCGGTTGAGTGAGCCCGGTGGCGTAGTCGCAAACGCTCCCAGCAAACCCGTGGGACGTTGCACGACGATCCCCGTTACCGTAAATACGACTCGCGGGTCGGCCGCGTAAGAGAAGTTCAGCCGGTGTCCGCGCATGTCTGACTGCTGAGTGATGTCAGACATATTGAAGGGCGTAAGTACCGCGTCCTTTTCGATCCGCATGAACGTGTAGCCAAACTGAATGTCGCCGCGGGCGCGAGTTTGCCCAACCTGCACCTCACCCCAGAAACCCTTGTTTTCATTGTTGGGGAGAATCAAATCGGCTCCACCTGGTCCAGCGGTAACTACGTCGCGGGTGCGGGTGTTGGTAACGAAGTTGGCCAGCAGTTGGACAGGAAAACGTTTGCTGTGTTTCAGCTCCAACCGTGCAATCACGTCGATCAGATTGAAACCTGAAGCGAGACGCCCATCGCGATTGGTTGCGTTGTTACTGGCAGTCGATACACCGAGGTTGCCGTTACCGGCAACCAGCAGATCGCGCGGGATTGAAACCTGGGATGTCACAGTGGCGCCGCCGGGAATCGTGATCGTCACAGGGAGTTGTAACTGGCTACCGAAGACCTGGACCGGCGAAATAAACTGAGTGCCCGAGTAATAGAGGTCTGCAACCGAAAGATTAAGAGCTACTTTTGCGTTGGGTTCGAACCGGGCGCGCACCTGTCCACCAAAGAGTCCGAGATCTCGGCCGCCGCGCCGGGATTGATCGATATTGACGGTGCCGTCGGCGTTGCGCACGAAGGCGGAGTTGCGTTCGAGGAAGGGCAGTTGAAAGGCAACGAAGGTCAGGTCTCTGAGGACTGACTTCTTCGAGGTATGCGAATACGATTGGTTAAAGCCTTCAACAGTCAGATCGCTATCGATCGTCATTTCCGTGGCGGTCCATGGCGGGTCGAATTTGCCGCCCTGCAGACGCAGACCCGGCACGCGTTTGGGTTTGTAAGTAACGAAAGCTTGATCGAGGGCGAAAGGTTTACGGTTGAAAAAATCCGTCATCGTTTGGTTGGAGGATATGTTGTCGGCAAAACTACCGCTGGCGATCCGCAAGCCCCAATCAAACTCGTCGGTAATTGTGCCTCGCATCGACAGGCGCGCTCGGAGACGCATTCGATGGCGGGGAGTCAGTTCGTTACCCAACGCAGCAGGGTTCCCGGCGGTGGCCAGGTTGTTCGATTGCCCAAAGATTGATTCAGAACGAAGGCGAATGTCACCGCTGAATCTCACTCCACCGATTTCTGACACTCGGGTTTCGACCTTCTTGAGGCGGTCTTCAACCGCAGTAGACTGGCTTACCTGCGACTCAGTTTCCGTACGCACCGACAACATCGCCGGCGATGTTGGGGCGGGACTCATTTTGCCTGCCAGCAAACGAATCAGCTCCTGCTGGTCGTTAACAGTTCGCTGCAATTCATCAAGACGTTGACTTTGGCGCTCGAGGAGTTGCTCGAGCGCGTTTATTTTGTCTTCCGTCGTCGCAGGCTTCTTGTCGCCGGATGACTTGGCAGTGCTGGAGCCGGTGGTCTTTACTGCCGAATTGACGGCGACGGGCACTTCATCAGCTTGCTGAGCTAGTGCGGCCACCGGCATCAACGCAAGAAGAGCCATGACAAAGGAAAGCAGGACTACATGCCTGCTGTTGATAAAGAATCTCGTCAACATGTCTGTCAATCCTTCGTGAAGAGTTTTTTTGAAATAGAATGGAAGCGACGGCTTAACAGTTCGTGAACGGCAGATTAAATCGATGTGAAATCCTACGGAACTATCCGCAGATTACGCAGATTATGCCGAGACCGCTAAGAGGCCTTGTAGTTGCAGCTATCAAATAGTTACATCACAGTCCAAGGGGTTTTTGCTTTGGTAAGGAAGCCTTAACTGTCCCTCATCCAAATCTGGGTAATCTGCGGATAGTTCCACTCTAGTCCAGTAAAACACGAGTGTTCAATGCTTCTGCTCGCTCGATAGCCGCCAGCAAGCGGACAAACTGAGAGTAGTTCTTCCCCCTGGTCGCCAGGCGTGTGATTTCACTCTGGCTGAGATCATTGCGCAGCAGCAGGTCGAGAAAGTCGTAGTAGTCGGCAGTCGCCTGCAAAGGAAGTTCGCGGGTATAGCTGGTTTGTTCATAGTCGTCGGACCGAAAGCCCGCAACAATGTCGAATATATTATCTGTTGTCAGTCGCGCAGCTTCCCTCGATAAAATAATTGGCACGCGTAGCTCAAAAAAGCGAAGCCCCTCGGGGGTTGTCACGCGTCGTAATTCCTTGGTTGCTTCGCCGTCAAAGGGCGATTCAGGATCGATGAGAATTCGCAGCAGTCGCGGCTGATCGCCGATGTCCATAGTATCGAGTGCGAGTTGGACACGGTCGGCCAGAAACTTTTCAAATTGTGCTTCGATCGGATACGTGGTTCGCCCCAAACATCCCACCGACTCGCCTTCTCCGGCAATCTCTTCCGGCAGACACGCCGGACAACTGGGACAGATGATCGTCTCCGCATGAATCAATTCGATTTCCCGGCGAGCGTTTTCTACCCATTCGATCGTCTCGGGCGAGGGCGTGCTGGTGTCTCCGATCGTTAAGCGAGCGTGAAGGTTGCTAAGCCGGCCCCAATCGCGCAGATGTTTTTCTGAATAACGCGCGCGCAACGGGCAGGCATACTGGACAGCAAATTCCAACGACATGTTTTGAGAGTAGGATAGGCATTCCCGCCTGTCAAAGATTCAAGTTCAGCCTGAAGGGCTGGCAGATAGTAGCCGGTGGTCGGAGCGTAGCGTAGACCACCGGAACCGTTCCAGGAAGAAATCGGCACCCCGGGAGGGGTGCGAGATTATTGCGGTAGAGACGGAGTCAGTCGAAGTATTTCCTTGTGCGCTCTTGCACCCCCTCCCGGGGTGCGGAGGATTATTCAATGCTATCCGGTGGTCTTCGCTCCGCTACGACCACCGGCTACTTTCTTCCAACCCTCCGGGTTGGCCTGAATTAATGGTTGCCATGCGGCCGTTTATGTTTGACGCATGCCTGCCTTTCCGTTTCAATCTCCCAAACAAAGGAGCCATCCGTGTCGTCTCAATATCCGCCTGGTCCACGTAGCAAGTTTCCGCTCGGAGTTTTGTTTTCCTACCGCCGTGGCGCTCTGCCTTTTTTCCAAAACCTGGCCCAACAATACGGGGACATCTCCTACTTCCGGCTGGGACCGCAGCACGCGTTTTTCCTGAATCATCCCGACTACATCAAAGACGTGCTGGTTACTAATCATCACAACTTCATGAAAGGCCTGGCCTTGCAGCGGGCAAAGCGATTGCTGGGTGACGGCCTACTGACTAGCGAGGGCAGCTTTCATCGTCGCCAGAGGCGTTTGGCCCAACCGGCCTTCCATCGCGCGCGGATCGCTTCCTATGCCGACATTATGACTGAACACGCTGCAACCACGCGCGAGCGTTGGCACGATGGGGAAACGTTGGACATCTCGGAAGAGATGATGCAGCTCACTCTCGGGATTGTGGGCAAAACTCTTTTTGATGCTGACGTAGCGTCAGACGCCGGTGAAGTTGGCGAAGCGATGACCGTACTGATGGGCCTCTTCAACATTCTGACCATCCCTTTCTTTGAGTTGATCCAGAAACTGCCCTTGCCGCAACTTCGTCGTTTTGACCAGGCCAAGGCGAAGCTGGACGCGATAATTTACCGTCTCGTTGAAGAACGGAGACAGAGCGGTGAGGATCGCGGCGATCTGCTGTCAATGCTCTTGCTCTCGCAGGACACCGAGGCTGACGGCGGCCAGATGAGCAACGAGCAGCTTCGCGACGAACTAATGACGATCTTCCTCGCCGGCCATGAAACCACAGCCAACGCGCTGACCTGGACTTTGTATCTGCTTTCGCAAAACGCCGAGACAGAAACCAGGCTGCACGAAGAGATTGACACGGTGTTAGGCGGGCGGCTGCCGGCATTCGAAGACGTTGCCCGGTTGAGATACACCGAGATGGTGCTGGCGGAATCCATGCGTCTGTTCCCACCCGCGTGGGCCATCGGCAGATTAGCTCTGGAGGATTGCGAGATTGGCGGCTACGCTATCCCTGAAAGATCACTGGTGATAATGAGTCAGTATGTAATGCATCACGATGCGCGCTATTTTGCCGAGCCTCTTCGCTTCAATGCCGAGCGATGGACTCCTGAAGCGCGTGAGGCGCGCCCACAGTTTTCTTACTTTCCCTTTGGCGGTGGACCGCGACGTTGCATTGGTGAAGGCTTCGCATGGATGCAGGGCATCCTGTTACTGGCAACCCTGGCCCAGCGATGGCGAATGAAGTTGGTCCCCGGTCATCCAGTCGCGCTCAAGCCGGTGATGACCCTCAGGCCCAAACATGGAATGCGAATGACGGTGGCAAGAAGAGCTTGAAAGGGCAATCCGCAGATTGCGCAGATTGCGCAGATT
>JBGTCM010000059.1:0-4887 GCA_041748795.1 Pyrinomonadaceae bacterium | reverse complement strand
GGCCGCTGTTATGACTCGAGGCACCGGATCATAGGCGGTGTTCAGCGCCGTCGCGTAAACGAAAGGCTTGAACACTGAACCCGGTTGGCGGTAGGCATCGACTGCGCGGTTAAGCTGACTCTTGGAATAATCGCGTCCACCGACCATCGCCACGATTTCGCCGGTCTTCGCATTCATGGCAACCAGCGCCGCCTGCAACGTGCCCGGCGCGAACCGTTTGGCCTGAATCTTGTCCAGCGCGGCAAGTTGTTTGGTTAAGGCGGAATAGGCAGCTCGCTGGAGATCTAAATCAATCGTCGTGTAGATCCGAAGGTGGTCCGCCGTGCCAGGTCCAGCGACGATGTCGCCTAACTGGCTTTGTACATAGTCTGCAAAATAGGGCGCGTCTGAAACGTCTATGCGACCTTTGGTAGGAGCTACTTTGAGCGGCGTTTGCTTCGCCTGATGGGCTTCTTCGCCTGAGATGGCGCCGGTCTCCGCCATGCTGTCCAGAACCTGATTCCGGCGCGCAGTGGCCGTGTTTATGTCGTGATAAGGATTGTATCGGTTGGGGCTGCGAATCAGTCCGGCAAGAAAAGCGGCTTCGGGCAGCGTCAAATCCGTGACGTCCTTACGGAAGTACGCGTCTGACGCTTCACCGAAACCCATGATCGAGAAACCAGCTTGCTGTCCCAGATACGCCTGGTTGCAGTAAAGGGAAAAAATCTCCTCCTTGGACAAACGTGTCTCAATAATGATCGACATGTAGGCTTCGGCAATCTTGCGTTTGGGAGTTCTTTCCGGCGAGAGCAGGAGATTCTTAACCAGCTGCTGAGTGATGCTTGAGCCACCCTGCCGGGCGATCGGAGAATTCGGATCGGCGTCGTAGCGCCTCACAAGGGCGCGGATAATTCCACGCACATTTACGCCGTAGTGGTCGAAGAAAGACCGATCTTCTGTGACCGTAATTGCCTTTACGAGGTGCTGCGGGAGATCGCCGAACCCCACAACCTTCCGCTTCGACCGCTCGCCGCCGGTAACCGAACTTATCAACTCCGGTTCCAGCCAGGCGCGCTCGAGTTGCGTGTTGGTCCCCAACTCAGAAAGCGAACTGATCGACTTGCCATTTTTGGAGAACTGAATCCTGAGCTTCTGAAACTGCCGCTGCCCATCGACAATGTTGTTCTCGCTTGGCTCAACGTCAACCAGAGATCCGCTCACGTAGTATCTGCCACGACCCTTGTCTGCCTGTTGCGTTTTTTCGACGTAGCCGGTTCGTTTGAGAAACTCGATCAGACTCTCTTGTGTGATTACCTCGCCTACGCGAAGCTGTTTTGGCGCCGCATAAATACCCGCCGACCGGGTGAACACTTCGCCACGCAAAAGGTTATCTATGCGACCCGAAAAGTTGACCCAGTAGTAAACCATGAACGCGATCACGATGGTCGACATGGCAACCACGGGAATCAGAACCGGCGGGCTGATCAGACGCCGCAGCACGCGTCGCTTAAAACTCATGCGCGGCTCCGCGTAGGACACCAGACGCGAACGGGATCTGGGATCATTCTTCGGCCGCATTCCTGATGGGAGTTTTTCGGGTGGGTATCGTGGTGCCATAAAAGACAGGCGATAGACCTCAGTGGTCTTAGGTTGCGCTCTGTGGTCGGTCGTCCATCCTCGCGAAACAAATGCTAAACCTTTGAATAAGGACTGTCCAACTTAAAAGGATTCTTTGGGAATCTGAGCTTCTCCTTGGAGTGCGCCGCCTCGTCGGCGCTTTGGCCCGTGGCGGCTCGGCGCCACGAACCGTACGCGAGATCAGACTAAAGCTCATTGACGCCTCCCCTCTCACAGCTGCGACAGGTCGCAGCAGGCCAAAGCGCCGACAAGGCGGCGCACTCCAAGGTCTACTTGTTTGACACCTGCATTTTCTTTAGTTACCGTCCAATTTCCCTGGTCTATTTACTCCACCGGCTTAGATGCCATTGCTGATGTATGAGTTTAATGCCGCCGGCACTCATTCCCTGCCCAAAATCAGCGTCGCATTCTCGCTGATGAAGCTGACGGCAATAGCGACGAGGGAAAACGTATCGGGAATCCAATGTGAAGTCATTAAGGCGACTTTTGAACAGTTAGAGGTTGGGAATGAGGGCCTTTGCGCTTCGTGGAATACCTCAGTTCATGAGACTAATCCAACACCTCTTGCGATCTTTCTGGCGACGAAGAGCGGGGGCAAGCCCTCCTTCCCAACCTCTAACTGTTTGAAGGGTCTTCCTCTAACTGTTTGAAGGGTCCTCCGCATTCCGACCTTTCGAGTTCACAGTGAGTTTCACATTGGACTTTGGACTAATTGAATGAAAATCCTCGTTACCGGCGGCAGCGGTTATCTTGGCACGCACGTTCGCCGGTTTTTCAATGCGGACGACTTTTCGCGCCGCTCCGGGAATGACATCCTTGATACTGGAGACGTCGAGAGCGTCGCCAATTACGATGTAGTAATTCACCTCGCCGCCCACCTGGATAAGGATCCTGCGGCCGCGGAACAGTGTTTCCAGACAAACGCGGAAGGCACTGCGAGTATCATTAGAACCCTTCAGCCGAATGCTGTTTTTATTTACGCGTCTACGAAGGACGTCTATGGCGCACATGCGGGCTCTTACGACGAAGTGCCCGAGACTTGCCGAACGGATTACTGCGGGCAGACGGCCTTCGAGTGGTCTAAGTTGATGGGCGAGCGCTACGTCGAATATTACGCGCGAGAACGAGACATCCGGGCCTGCATTTTTCGCATGTCCACTGTTTATGCGCGGCCGTCAGATGGAAATGAATCCGGTTTCGTCACACACTATGTGGAGTCCGTTAAGCGTGGATGGCCCATCCGCCTGCCGCTTTATGGAAATCCGATCCGGGACATTCTCCACGTCGATGATTTCTCGCGCGCCTGTCAGGCGTTCATAGATTCATCAGAAGTTTCGGGCTTATATAATCTCGGCGGCGGCAGAGAAAATTCGGCAACGCTACTTGAAATCGTGAAGAAAATTGGCGGGCTAATCCAACTGGAACCAGTGATTGCAGACGACGACAGTTTGCCGTATCCAGTTCCGGTGCATTACGTCTCTGATCTAAATCGTATTCGTCAGCAGTTGGATTGGAAACCACAAATCGGAATCGAAGAAGGACTACGGGACTTGTTATAAGGGGCAGTAGCCCGACCGTTAGGAAGGGCGTTTCTTAGCGGCGTCTTTAACGCCCTTCCTAACGGTCGGGCTACTGCCCCGTATTGCAGCGTTAATCCAGGGCCTTGAGGAACTTTCACATATCAGTCGAAAGACCGACCGGCAGCAATGCCTGTCCTACCAGGTAATGAACCTTAGCCTTGCAAGCATCGATCGAGTAGTAGTTCGCGGCACCAACTGGGTCGGTGATGCTGTCATGACTGTGCCGGCCCTTCGAGCCCTGCGCCAATTATTCCCACATGCCCACATCACCCTTGCGACACGCTCCTGGGCGAAAGGTCTATTCGCCGAGGCTGATTTTATCGACGACTTGATGGTGCATGAAGGAACCGGATTGCAATCCGTGGTCCAACAGGTCAGGCAATGGCGTACACGTACTTTTGACGTCGCAGTGCTTTTCCCGAATTCCCTGGAAGCAGCGCTCGTAGCTTCTCTTTCGCGTGTGCCTCTGCGGATAGGTTATGGAACTGATGGGCGACATCGGTTATTAACTCATTCCGTTAATTTGCCTGAGTGGCGCAGTTCCAAACACGAAGTCTTTTATTATCTGAACATCGTCGAGCGACTCCGACGCGTCGCCAACCACCCCGACAGCGTCCACAGCCAGGGGCCCGATGGTTCCCTTATGGTTAGTGAGACACGACAGTCTGCAGCCCTGGATTTGTTGCGCGCGAAGGGCGTCAAGGGGATCAACGAACCAGGAAGCCGGCATGCGCGTCCGCTAATCGCCTTATGTCCGGGCTCAATAAATAGCCGCGCGAAGCGTTGGCCAGCTGAACGCTTTGCGGCGCTTGCCGACCAACTTATCGACGAACTGGACGCGGAAATACTTCTAATTGGTTCGGCTGCGGAAGCGGAAGTGTCCCAGGAAGTGTTGGCCCAAATGCGAAACGCGGGCACTATGCTCACTGGTGCGACGGGCCTCGACGAGCTGGTCGCCGTGCTCAGTGTCAGCGATCTGCTGGTTACCAACGACACTGGTCCCGCGCACATCGCGGCAGCTCTTGGACGCCCAACACTGGTAATCTTTGGTCCGACGAATCCTCTGACGACCCGGCCCTTTTCAGAAAGCGGCGAGATTGTGCGTGAGCCACCCGACTGTGCGCCATGTATGTTGCGGGATTGTCCAATCGATCACCGTTGCATGACCGCGATTAGCCCGGATCAAGTTTTCAAACGCGCCCAGGCGATGTTGGCAAGCAAACTCCAGTTTGTTATTTGAGTCTGATGAACAAAGCAGTATTTATCGATCGCGACGGCACGATTTCTGAAGAGGTTGGTTACATTAACCACGCTTCGCGGTTTAACCTGTTTCCGTATTCAGCATCGGCCGTGAAACGCTTGAACGAGAATGGATGGCTGGCAATCATAACCACCAATCAGGCTGGCGTTGCGCGGGGTTACTTCTCTGAAGAAATGGTCAAGACGGTCCATCGACGTATGACCGAGGGACTCGAACAGGGCGGCGCCAGGCTGGACGCGATCTACTACTGCGCCCATCATCCCTCCCTCGGTGATCCGCCTTATCGATTGGATTGTGATTGCCGCAAGCCGCGCCCCGGGCTCATTTCCCGCGCTGCCCGTGATTTGGATATCGATTTATACCAAAGTTGGATGGTCGGCGACCGCTACAGCGATATTGAGTTGGCACGAAATGCGGGCGTGAAATCCG
>JBGTCM010000058.1:0-4488 GCA_041748795.1 Pyrinomonadaceae bacterium | reverse complement strand
GCTTCCGACAAGAACGTTCTTAAAACTCTGATGCCCAGCGATTCGCTCGTGTCGTCGACCCCGGTTGGAGTTGTCGCTGGGACAACCTTACCTAACGTGCGCAGGAGAAGCTCCGTATAGAGGTTCTGACTGGGCTTCATTGTCTGGGCTGCAATCAAACCAAGCGGCGGAGACTGCAACGAAGCCACTTCAACCAGACCCGATACTGACGGTGTATTGATAACGGAAGCAGATGAAATTAGCGGCCCCGTGGTTCGCGTCTTCCCATTGATAATCACGCCTTGTTGAGCTAGAGCGGCGCGCAGCAGATATGCAAACAGGAGGGCGGGCCGCGAGATACCAAGACCGCCGGAATAGCCGCGGTCGTCGATAGCAATCGTGCCGTTGATTTCAACCTCGTCTGAAGCAAGTCCACGATACGCGGATAAATCTCGACGCGTTCCTTTGGGCGCAGTCTTAACACGGTTGATGATATTGAGCAGCGGATCGGGTGGACCGGTCGTCACAACCGCCGGCGAACCGACCTGTGCCCCGGGCTTGATCGATATATCCAGCGCATTGTCGTTGGCAGTTAGAGAGGTGACTTCGGCGCCATACCACCATTGCAGATCTTCCCACTCCCAGCCTGCGCCGTATGGAGGACCAATGAAATACGTTTCATCGCCTACAAGATCGCCCTCGACTCGCTTCACGCCGGCCGCGACGATGCGTGCAGCGAGATCGTTAATGCCTTTGAAGTAGTCCCCGTTGTTAAAGCGGGCGGCAATGGAAGGATCGCCGCGCCCGTAAAGGGTCAAATCGCCTTTGATAATTCCCGCTGCATCGGGCTTCGCTGCCGCATAGACTGACGTGGTGAAACGGTATTCAGGCGATAACCGGTCGAGCGCCGCCGCCACGGTGTAAATCTTCATGTTAGACGCGGGCCGAAGGAGCTTATGAGAGTTCTCTTCGAAAAGTATCCTTCCCGTTTCGACTGAAGCCACCTTGATTCCAATCATTGCAGGTGCGAATTGTGGCTTGCGTAGAATTTCCGAAATGCGCGACTGCAACTCAGCGAGTGTGACGGTTGGGTTCGCTGTCTTCGCAGAAGGCGTGGGCGATGCCGAAGGACTCGCCGCGGGAATCGGCGACGGAATAGGCGTCGGCGTTGGTGATGCGGGTATCGCCCGCCGTTCGCGCTGTGGTTGTTGTTGGGCCCCCCCAACCGTAACAGCGGGTAGAATCAAGGATAAGAAGACGACAACGGTAACAAAGCGGGACCGAACGGTTTTATACATGCTTCTAGTTTTGCACAAAGGGTCGATAGTGCGGCGGTCATGGTTCTGAGCCCGCGGAGCAGGCGGTGGCATAAAGCCTGGGGTGGAGCGAGCAACCCCAGGAAATAGCACATTGAAAATACCCACAGCCCGTGAAACGGGCGACAGCGCTGAATTCGTCCCGGCTGTCGGCCGCTCCGCGGGCTGTGCAGATCTTTGGGATCTGAACCTGGGGTTTCGCTGCGCTCCACCCCAGGCTTTACGCCGTCGCCCGCTATCGCGGGCTGGGGACGGCTCCGTTGCCTTCAAGTTATTGCGCGCGGCAGCATTCTCGACTCTCTCGGTAGGACTCATGTTTGTGATTATCTTGATGCGAGATTAACTGGATGGTGAAACTCTAATTCCGTGTTCAGCATGGCTGGCGCGGACTTTCGCCATCAAGCTCTGAAACCTTGGGTCGCTTCGAAGCGTCGACCAATTCGGATCGTTTTCGAAACATGGTTGATTTGCATTGCCCAAAGCGATCGCCCGTTCCAACCATTCGAAAGCTTTCTCCGGCATTGCTTCGAGCGCGTAAACGGAGGCCACCGAATATGCAATGTCAGGATCCACTTCAGCGTTGCGAATGACTGAATCGTTTAGCTGGGCCAGGGCTTCTTCGTGCTTGCCCTGGGCGCTCAGGAACATCGCCAGGAACGGCCGGATGCCGTGCATGTTCTTATGGCTGTCGACGACCTTCTGCTGCGACTCCGCCGCTGCGTCTGTATGCCCTGTGTAATACAACGCCAGCGCACGGAAGGTTTGCACTAAAGGATTGTCAGGATCGCCGGCGTGGTCCAACTCCCGCGACATTTCTTCAAACTTGCCCATGTACATGTAGACCAGCGCGCGATTGAAACTGGCTACAACGTGCGCCGCCGGGTCCAAACGCATCAGCTTTTCATAGCTTCGTAAGGCACGGCCGTATTCGCCGTCCAGACGATGGAGCGTTGCCTTCACAAAATGAACGACAGGTTCGTCAGGGTTTTCCCGGCGCGCCTGCGCAACATCTTCCCGCGCCTTCTGCTTCTGTCCGCGCCACAAGTGGACGAAGACCATTAGCATGCGCGCTTCGATCAACTTCGGATCGAGTGCAAGCGCTTTCTTGAATGAAACCTCGGCGCGTTCGTAATCTTCGGCGCCGCCAAAGCCCTTGAAAACGCGATTGACGTAGGCGGCGCCCATGCCGTCGTGGGCGAGAGCAAAATTTGGATCGAGCTCAATTGCTCGTTGGAAATGTTCAATGGCGGCGTCGCAATCTTCAGGAGCGACGGTGCGGAAAATGAAACGCGCGAAAAGATCGCGCCCGCGCAGGTATTGTTCGTAAGCCGCGGCGTTTTGAGTGGAAGGCTTGGCCATGCCGTCCTGTTCGGCGGGACTAAGCTCGAGTCGAAGTCCTTCCACGATGCGCTGTGCAATCGTGTCCTGCACGGCAATGATGTCGGCAGCGGAGGTATCGATGCGATCGCTCCAGAGTATGTCGCCGGAGCCGACGTCAAGCAGTTGAGCGGTCACCCGAAACCGCTCCCCCGCACACATAAAACCTGCCGTTAGCACCGCGCTGACTTTCAACTCCTGACCAATCTCTTTTGGATCCTGATTGCTGCCCTGGTATTTCGCGATCACCGAAGATGGCCGCACGACCAGGGAACGCACGCGTGCGAGTTCTGTGATCACGGCATCGGCAAGTGAAAACTCATAAAACGCCGATGCCGGATCATTGCTGAGATTACGGAAGCACAGTATGGCCAGCGTTTTCTTTTCCTGATCGGTAATCGTAGTAAATGGTGTTTCATGAATGGTCGGTCTTGTCGGCGTTGACATTCCCGGTGCTGACGTCGACTCCGCCCTGCCCCTTCCTTTCAACCACCGCATGGCCCTGGAGACGGGACTCGCTCCAGACAGATGACGCGCGGGCTCAGGAACCACGCTGGTATACGGTTGTCCCGTAGCGTCTGCGATCGAAACTTCCTGCAAGACGCGACGCAGATCGTCGCGCACTTCTTCCATCTTCTGGTAACGATCGCGCGGTTCCTTAGCCATGCAGCGATCGAGAATTTGCTGGAGACGTGCGGGAAGTGGTTCTTTGCGAAGCTCGGATACGGGCCGAGGCGCATCGTGCATGACCGCATGACGAACATCAATCGTGGTCTTGCCGCGAAAAGGCCAGGTGCCGGTCAGCATCTCGTAAAGCAAAACGCCGGTGGAGAAGATGTCGGCCCTCTTGTCTACGCGATCCCCGCGCGCCTGTTCCGGGGCTGCGTATGTGGCGGTGCCATAGGGAACACCAATCTCCGTCAGGTCAGTGCGATGAATCCTGGCTCGCTTCTCGTCCTCTTCGTCTTCCAAAAGTTTCGCCAGACCGAAATCGAGAATCTTTGCCTGTCCGGACGGAGTGACCATCACATTGCCTGACTTGATGTCGCGATGAATGATGCCGCGAGCATGCGCGGCAGCCAGTGCGTCAGTAACCTGGATACCGATCAGCAGCGCGCTCTTCAACTCGAGCGGATGACCGTTGACAAGCTGTCTGACGTTGCGCCCTTCAACGAATTGCATGGCAATGAAGTGGTTGCCGTCGGCTTCGTCGAGATCGAAGATGGTGCAGATGTTTGGATGGTCGAGAGAGGAAGCTAGGCGTGCCTCGCGTTCAAAGCGTTTGAGGTTTGCTTCTTTCGCGGTTAACTCGGGCGGCAACACTTTGACTACCACGGTGCGGCCAAGTTTTCCGTCGGTGGCTTTGTAGACCGTGCCCTGCCCGCCCACGCCAAGCTTTTCCAGAATCTTATAATTGCCTAAAGACTTTCCGATCATGATCTGATGTAAAGCAAACTGTTAGTTTGCTGGCGATTGATTTCCACGCCCCCTTGTAACCACCACGCACCTTGTAAATCTGACCGTCCCGCAAACTAACAGTTTGCGTTACATAAAACTCGCCAGCAGTTCATCCGCTGTCGCCGTTGCGGTTCCAACCTTACCTACGACGATGCCGGCCGCGTGGTTTGCCAGGCTGGCAGCTTCCAACATCGTCGCGCCTGTTGAAAGCGCGGCCGCAAGTGTGGCGATAACAGTGTCGCCGGCGCCGGTGACATCGTAGACTTCGCGCGCGGCCGTGGCTACGTAAACCGGTTCGTGGTTACCTTCGAGCAGCATGATCCCACGATCGCCTCGGGTAATAAGGACAGCGTCACAA